>JAAZKQ010000605.1 GCA_012799755.1 Lentisphaerota bacterium
CGAAAGATGGTTTCCATCGCAAGGCAACAGAAAACAGCCAATTATCAATCGGTGACCGGTTACCTTTATTTCGGTTAAATGGCTGTCAAATGATTGAAAATCATCATCAAGACACTAAATTACAAGTTCGCTCGTTTTGTTAAGGAATGCATTGTCGCAGGAGGATTCATTTATGAATGAAGAATATCTGGCTCGCGCCAGAGAGAAGGTGGCCGATGTGCGTGTCTTCATCAACGGCGTGTCAAAGCGTGCTGCTCAGCTTGCCAAGGGTGCCCGTCGGCTGGTGCCGTCTCCACCTAACGACGAGCGTTCGCACTTGGACATTGCGCTGTTGGAGGTTGCCGAGGGCAAGGTGATCATCACTGCCGGTGATGATTCTGATACGGACAAGTGAGCATAGCGTACCCGTAGTGCTTTGCCGTCTTTGAGAGGGCTAGCCGTTGCTTGCGGCGTAGCTGGTGGCTATGTGGTGGAGATTGTCATTAGGAGCGCGCTGGTCATGGCGAAGGTGTATGTGTTTCTCGGTCCTCCTGGAGCAGGCAAGGGCACCCTGGGCGAGTTGTTTTGCCAAGACAGCGGGGTAATCCATGTCTCAACGGGGCAGCTATTGCGGGACGAGATGGAGCTGGGGAGCGACTTGGGGCAACAGGTGAAGGAGCTCATTTCCCACGGCTCTCTGGTTTCTGACGAGATTGTGGCCGCCATGGTGGCCAAACGCTTGGCACAGCCCGATATCAAGGCCCGCGGCGTGCTGCTGGACGGTTTTCCCCGCACAGTGCATCAGGCGGAGATGCTTTGCGCCATCCTGAGCGAGAACGGTGGCGAGATGGCCGCTGTGCTGCTGATTGAGGCTGATGAGACCATGCTCATGGACCGCCTCACTTCGCGTCGCATGTGCCCGAACAAGCAGTGCGAGGCCATTTACAACATACGGACCAACCCACCGCGCAAGGCGGGCATTTGCGACCGTTGCGGCACCGCGCTTATTCAGCGCTCCGACGATAGTGAAGAAACCGCCCGCGGTCGTCTGAAAGTCTATGACGAACAGACTCGACCGCTGGTAGATTACTACGAGGGCAAGGGCAAACTCGTACGCATGCAGAGCGGCGATGACGCCGTTGAGGTCAATTACAAGCGGCTGAAAGCCGCCCTGAAACAATAAGACAGGACAGTGGATAGCAGAAGAAAAATATGGCCAGGGGAAAGATAACCATCTATCAGCCGGAAGAAATCGCCGGCGTTCGGGCTGCGGCCCAGGCGTCGGCCTTGGTGCTCCAGCGTCTTTGCGATGCAGTGACACCGGGCATGACTACGGCGGAAGTGGACCACTTGGCCGAAGGATTTATCCGCGATACGGGTGGGAAGAGTGCATTTTTGGGTTATCAGGGCTATCCCGGGCAGATATGCGTGTCCATCAATGACGAAGTCGTGCATGGCATTGGTCGGCCTGATCGAGTTATTGCCGCGGGCGACCTTGTCAGTCTGGACGTCGGTGTGAGCCTGGGTGGTTATGTGGGCGACAATGCGCGCAGCATCTGCGCCGGCCAGACCGCCACGGGCGTGGCGGCCGATCTGCTGCGTGTGACGGAAGAGGCGCTGGCCGCTGGGATTGAGCAGGCTTGCGAAGGCAATAGCGTCAATGACATTGGCCGGGCTGTCGAGCAAGTCGTCAAACGAGCCGGCTTCAGTGTCGTGCGCGATATGGTCGGTCATGGTTGTGGCCGGCACATGCACGAGCCACCGGAGGTGCCGAATTATCGGCTTCCTGGGCACAGCCCGACTCTGCGGGCGGGAATGATCTTGGCCATTGAGCCGATGGTCAATGTCGGCACCTGGCGAGTCACCATTGACCGCGAAGACGGCTGGACGGTGCGCAGCGCTGATGGGTCCTTGTCTGCCCATTTTGAACATCAAGTCCTGATTACCAAGAACCAAGCGGAGATTTTAACGTGGGTAAAGACTGTATAAAAGTCGAAGGTATTGTCAAAGAACTACTTCCCAACACGGAATTTATTGTCACCTTGGAAAACGGCCACGAGGTGCGCGCTTACATCAGCGGCAAGATGCGGCTGCATTTTATTCGCATCCTTCCCGGCGATCAAGTGACGGTGGAGCTGTCTCCCTACGATCTGACCAAGGGCCGCATATCCTACCGGAAACGCTGAGGGCGGCGCCTGGCCGTGTCGAAAAATCCCCAGGGTGATGTGCAAATTTGGCGCATTCCCAGTTGATTTGTCACCGATTGTGCATTACAGTTAAGTCTTTTGTTTTTTGTCAGCATGAGTGGCGTCAATGTTTCCGGCCGCTGTTCAAGTTGGCAGCTGAGGCATGGCCCCCCTAAAAAAGCCGGAAGGATCAGGCGGAAAGAAGGCATTATGAAAGTCAGAGCATCAGTCAAGCGTATGTGCAACAGCTGCCGCGTCGTGAAGCGTGCAGGCGTGATTCGGATCATCTGCAAGAATACCCGTCACAAGCAGCGTCAGGGTTAATGCCGTCGCCGGTCATGGCGCCCGGCACTGTGAACAGGAACAGGGAAGCTTCAAGCATAGGAAGTAAAGCATGCCGAGAATACTAGGAATTGACATTCCCAACAACAAGCACACGAACGTCTCTCTGACCTATCTATATGGTATTGGGCCGAAGAGTGCGGATGAGATTTGCCGTCGTGCCCAGATTGACCCCAGCACCAAGGCCGGCGATCTGACTGAGGCCAATATTGCGGCCATCTTGCAGATTCTGCAGGAAAGCTACATGGTTGAAGGTGATTTGCGTCGGCAGGTCGCGCAGAACATCCGTCGTCTGATTGCAATCAACTGCTATCGTGGCCAGCGCCATCGTCGGAACCTGCCTGTTCATGGTCAGCGTACGCGGACCAATGCTCGTACCCGCAAGGGCGGCAAGAAGACCGTCGGCGCGATCCGCGACCGTTCGGAGCGCAAGCAGGCCGCCGCCGGCAAGTAAGCCGCGTCTGGGAGTGGCCGGGATGTCCGGGCAGATCAGTAGGCAAGAGTAACGCAGGCCCCACAGGGAGAATATCACGATATGACAGAAGAAAGCATTGCAGTGCAAAAGCCGGAGGAAAGCACTCCGCAGCCGGTTGAGACCAGGCGCGTCAAATCCAAAGGCGGCCGCCAAGTTCTCAGCGGCATTGTTCACATTGACTCAACCTTTAACAACACCAGTGTGGCGATATCCGACCAGCAGGGCAATATTTTGGCCTGGTCCACGGGAGGCAAACTGGGCTACAAGGGCTCACGCAAAAGCACCGCGTACGTGGCGCAGTTGATTGCGACGGACGCGGCGAAGAAAGCGATGGCGACCTATGGTTTGCGTGAAGTCGAGGTGCAGGTCAAAGGGCCTGGCGCGGGCCGCGAGTCGGCAGTGCGTGGTATTGCCGCCGCAGGTTTGGATATTACGGTGCTCAAGGATGTGACGCCATTGCCACATAATGGCTGCCGTCCCCCCAAACGCCGGCGTGTGTAAAGGCGCACTGCCAGCGTTTTTTGGGTTAAGCGAAGAGTGTATGAACATGAGCACCTAAGGAGAAAAACATGCCAGGCATTGAAGGTTTTGAGCTTCCCGACGCACTGGTTGTGGACGAGGCGACGGCGACGTCGCGTTACGCCCGTTTTACTGCGGAGCCCTGGGAGAATGGCTTTGGGCACACGGTGGGCAACGCGTTGCGTAGGGTCATGCTGTCCTCCATGGAAGGCGTGGCGGTATCAAGCATTCGGATTGATGGGGTATCCCACGAGTTCAGCTCCATTCCGGATGTTCTTGAGGACGTCATGCTGATCATCCTCAATATCAAGAAATTGAAATTTTCCTGCGACGGCAGTTTGCCGCGGACGCTTGAGTTATACGCTGATAAAGCCGGCGAAGTGACGGCGGCGAACATCCGTGAAGACGGTGTGACCACGGTGTTGAATCCTGAGCAGGTGATCTGCACCCTGGACAAGAGTCGTCCACTACGGATCGAACTGGAGTTGGAGCGCGGTCGCGGCTATCGCGCGGCGGAGGAAAACAAGCGTGACGACCAGCCGATTGGGACCATTCCCGTTGATTGTCTGTTCAGCCCCATTGAGCGTGTGCGTTATGACGTTCAGGCTTGCCGCGTTGGCCAGCACACCGATTATGACCGCTTGGAACTTGAGGTTTGGACGGATGGGCGCATTGATCCCCGTGATGCGGTGGCCCGCGCGGCGATGATTTTGCGCGAGCACCTTGCCGTGTTCATTGAGAGTGATGGCACTGCCTTGGGCGGCGCGGCATCAACTCCGGTGGCTGGACTGACGGACGACGAGAAGGAGCTGGTTGAGAAGCTTTGCACCAGCGTGAGCAGCCTTGAGTTGTCGGTTCGGGCGGTGAACTGCCTGAATTCCGCACAGATTTGCTACTTGGGTGAGTTGGTTGAGAAGTCTGAGAGCCAGATGTTGAAGTACCGCAACTTTGGGCGCAAGTCTCTGCAAGAAATCAAGCAGAAGCTTGAGGCTCGGGGTTTGAGCCTGGAGATGGTTTTGGCTGACAATGTCAAGGATGAAATGAACCGCCTGTTGGCGCTGAAAACGCAGAATAAAGAGGAATAAGCCGGATGAGACATCGTAAATACACCTTTAAGATTGGTCGCACGTCAGCCCATCGGCGTTCCCTCCTGGCCAATGCCGTCTGCAGTCTGATTGAGCATGGTCGAATCACGACGACGCTGGTGAAAGCGAAGGAAATTCGCCGTTTGGCTGATAAGATGGTGACCCTGGGCAAGGAAGGCACGCTGCACGCGCGTCGGCAGGCCATTGCTGAGTTGCATCAGGTTGACAAAGTCGGCAAGCTGTTCAGCGAAATCGCTCCTGGTTTCAAGGAACGCCAGGGTGGTTACACTCGCCTGATGAAGCTCGGGCCGCGTATCGGCGATGGCGCCGAGATGTGCATTTTGGAATTCGTCGAGAATGACGAGAAGGCTGCCGCACAAAAGGGCGCGGGCGCGATCGCTGCCGCCGCGGCGGTCGAAGAGGCTCCGGCTCCAGCTGAGGCTCCCGCCGCTGCTGAGGAGGAAGCGCCGAAGGCCTGACGGTTAATTTGTTTTGCATGAGCGCTAGAACCGGTGACGGGAGTAGAACCGTTGCCGGTTTTTTAGCATCATGACCAGGATGCGGCATGTGCCGGTGTCGGCTGAGTGTCTGCTGAGTGGAGCTGGCCATGAACAAACAGGATTGTGGGGATTTTCAGGAACTGTGGTCACGGGAGCTTGCCCGGCTGGGGCTGCATGCCCGGCTTTTCCGTCATGCCTGCGGCATGGAAGTGCTGAGCCTGGAAAACGGTGATCGTGAAAATTGGTTCTCCGCCTGTTTCCCCACCACGCCGACCGACGACAGCGGCGTGGCGCACATCATTGAGCATGTGGTTCTTGGCGGCTCCCGGCGCTACCCGGTGAAGGACCCCTTCATGGAGATGGTGAAGTCGAGCATGGCGTCTTTCATTAACGCTATGACGTATCCCGACTACACGCTGTATCCCGTCGCCAGCACCAACCGACGGGATTTCTTTAATCTTGTTGATGTCTATTGGGATGCGATTTTCCACCCGAATCTGAGTACGGACGGATTACGGCAGGAAGGCTGGCATTATGAGTTGGCACAGCCAGGCGAGCTGAGCTCGCCGCTCTGCGTCAACGGCATTGTGCTCAATGAGATGCGCGCGGTGACGGTGGAACTCAACACGATTATTGACCAGGAGCTCAATCGCAGGCTGCTGCCCGATACGCCCCGGGCTTTCGAGTCCGGCGGGCGTCCCGAGGCCATCAGTACACTCAGCGACCAAGCATTCTATGACTTTTATCGTCGGCACTATCATCCGTCGCGGGCGAAGATATGCTTCTGGGGCGACATTCCCACCGCAGAGAAGTTATCCTACCTTTCCCGGCAGCTTGCGGAGATGAGTGAGCTGCTTGCGCCGGCCGTTTCGCCGCCGCCCTTGCCGCCGCGACAACGACAGAAGCGCTGGGCTTCGCCCCGGCGCCAACGCGTGACTTTTGCGCCGGAGCTGAGTGAGGAGCAGAGCGACCAAGCCGGCGCCTGGGTCATGGCCTGCTTCCTGCATGATGACATGGACCCCTTGCTTGACTTGGCCTTTGAGTTGCTGGATTATCTGCTGCTGGGAGACGCTGCGGCGCCACTGCAGAAGGCGCTGCTGAGTTCCGGCCTTGGCGACAGCCTGGTTGATAGCGGCTATGATAACGAGAGCATCGAAAGCTTTTTCCGCATTGGCATGACGGGCTGCCCGCCGGAGAATTTTCCGGCGCTGGAGCGGCTGGTGCGCAATTGCCTGGCGGAGCAGCTGCGCAGCGGTTTCAGTCCTGCGAAGTTACAGACGGCCCTGCGGCAGTTTCGCCTGGAGCAGCAGGAGATCGGCGAGGACCACTGCCTGTCCGTATTTGAGGATGTGTTTTCATCCTGGATTCACGGCGGCGATCCGCTGTTGTATGTGGACAATGCAGCGGCCTATGCAGAATTCTCGGCAAAACTGGCTGCCCAGCCGCGTTTTCTGGAGGAATTGCTGGAGCGCAACGTGCTGAACAATCCCCACACGCTCTATCTGGAACTGGTGCCGGACCGGTCCCTGCAAGCGCAGCGCCTTGCTGAGGAAGCGGCACGCATGGCCGCCATTCGCGCCGGCTTGAACGTTGAGGAGCTGCGGCGGATTGATGCTGATGCGGCTGCCTTGAAAGCCCGGCAGGAGGCGCCCAATCGTCCCGAGGACCTCGCGCGCCTGCCGCGTTTGCGCCGGGAAGACCTGCCGCAGGAATTGCCGCCCTTTCCTTGCCAGCGCGAAGTCTTGCCGGCAGGCCAGATCCTGCTGCGGCCGGAATTTTTTAGCAACGGCGTAAGTTATCTTCAGCTGGCCTATCCGCTGTCACTATTTCCCAGTGAACTTCTGCCGGCGCTGCCCTTTCATTTTCACCTCGCTACGCAAGTCGGCATTGTCGGTCGGAGTTACGACGTGATGGCCGAAAAGCTGGCAGCGGCAACGGCGTCCATTCGGTTCCGGCCCCTAATTGGGCACGACATTCGCTCGGAAAAGGCGGCCCTCGGCGCGTATGTCATTATTAGTCTCAGCGCTCTTGAAGAGTGTTTTCCCGATGCCTTGGCACTGCTGAGAGAGCGTTTGCAGCTGACTATCTTTGACGAGCGCAAGCGCTGTCACGAACTCCTGCGCCAGAATTGGTCTCAGCTGCGTGACGGGCTGCTCGAAAATGGCCAGAACCTAGCCATAACTCGTGCCGCGGCCGGGCTGTCGCCCCTGACTAGTCTCGTCGAAAGTTGGCGCGGCGTCGAATACGCCGTGGCCGCAAAGAGGAAAGCGCGGGACTTTGCTCGCGAATTTGGCGCTTTGCAGGAACAATGCCGCGCCATCCAAGCCATTTTGATGGAACAGGCACCGCCGGCGGCGGCCTACGTCGGTGGCGACGCCGGCTTGAGGGCTTGTCGCGATTTCCTGCGGGGCTATGCCGAGATTCCGGCATCGGCCACTTTATCGCTGCCGGTCAGGACTGCGTGTCCACCAATCGGCCGTCGCGAGGCCCTGCTGGTGAATGGCGACGTTGGTTTTTGCGCGCGAGTCATGTCGGCGCCTTTGGCCAGCTCGTCGTCGTCGGTGCCTTTGCATGCCTATGCGCATATGCTTAGTTGCGGTAAACTCTGGGATGAAATTCGCGTCAAGGGTGGCGCTTATGGCGCACATTGCAGCTATGATGGCAATCTTGGCATAGTGCAGTTCAGTTCCAACAGCGATCCCCAGCCCGGTCGGACCTTTGACATCTTTGCCGCACTCGCGCAAGGGGACTTCCGCTGCGATGACGAGGACGTCCACGCCGCGATTATTGCCGGCATCAAGGCCGACGAACGGCCGCTACGCCCCGCCCGAGCATGCGGCCAGGCGCTATGGCGAGAGCTCTTCGGTTGGACGGAGGAGCGTCGCCGCACCATCCGACGCCAACTTTTCGCCCTCACGCCCGAAAGTGTCCAATGTGGCGTGGCCGAATTCTGGCAGCAGTCCGCAGGGCAGGCCAACGACTGCGTGGTTGCGCCGGGTATGCTAGCCAACGCATTGCGCTATCGGAGATTGGCGCTTTAGCCGTGGGCCGTGCGGTGCTGACCGCAAGTCAGGTGACGAAAGCAAGGAACGCCATGCAGGTAGAAAACGACATTCTCTTCATTACTGACGACAGCGATGCGTCTTTTAGCCGCAGCGTCCTGGCGCGTCCCGGGGTCGTCAGTCTGCCGGCATCGGCAGCGCCGACGCAGTTGTCGAACCTGTCGGGACGTCCGCGTTGCGTGATACTGCAAGTGGGCGCAGCGGCACGTACGCAATGGCTGCGCGAACTGTTGCGCCACAAATGGCCCATCGCCTGCGCCTGGCCCGAAAAATGTGCTACGATAGAAGAGGATGAGGACTCGCAGTGGCTTGAGCAACTCGCTGCAGCGACGGGCAAACGACGCTTGCCGGTATGCGTCCTCGGTGCTTGGCGAGTTCTGCCGGCCTTGGCGAGCCTCAAAGAGCTCATCAGCGGCGGCTGCCTTGGCGACATCCATGAAGTTGCCTGGACTTGGGGCGACGAGCTGTGCCCGTCCTGCCGTCGCCAGTGGCTTGCCAACGACGTCCTGCGCTGGCTGGCCGCCGGTACCGGCGCACTTGCGGGACAGGGCGGGGCGGCGTTGTTTTCGGCGCCACAGCCGGCCACAGGCGAGGCCCTCTGTAGTATCGTCGGCAGCGCCGGCCAGGCCATGGCACGGCTACGCTTGCCCGATGGCGCCGGCTGCGTGGAAAGCATTCTACTGGGCGCGCGTTGCCGGCGGCGGGACTTTGCCGCAGTCAATGGCCTTGAATTGGAACTGACTCTGCTCTGGCGTTTTGCCGAGAGGGGACAGAAGACTTGGCCGTTGCTGGCCATGCTCAATGATGGTGAGGTGTGAAGCCCGCAGAACGGACAGGAAACAGATACTTGTCCACAATGTCCACTTCTTCAATGGGTGGCTGCTCACGAAAAAGGGTAATCGGTCACCAATTGATAATTGGCTGTTTTCTGTTGCCTTGCGATGGAAACCATCTTTCGTGTTTGCTATGTGGCACGCCTTCAGCGTGCTGTTTCGGGTGGGGGCTTCCCTGGGGTTGCGCCACGGGCGCAACCCCA
>JAAZKQ010000606.1 GCA_012799755.1 Lentisphaerota bacterium
CAGGGAAGCCCCACCCGAAACAGCACGCTGAAGGCGTGCCACATAGCAAACACGAAGGATGATTTCCATTGCAAGGCAACAGAAAACGGTCAATTATCAATCGGTGACCGGTTACTTGCCAATAGTCGGTCATCCATTGATAACAAGCCGCCCCAAACACAGTCGGAAACCAGGACGTGTCGAAAGCGGCTTTCAGCCGCTTCCACTCTGGACGGAAACCAGGGCCTGTCCGCACGCAGCCAATTGCAGCGCAGGAGAAAAGAGGCTACAGTAGGTATTAATCTTACGCGGAAAACAGCCGCCCGATTTACCGTTTCCCAACCCTCTTGCAGGCCCAGCACGTATGATTCACAGACCCCGCCTTGCCCTTCTTTTTTGTCTGCTTGCCGGCGCCCTACTCTGCGGTTCCTGCCGCTCAGTATGGCCATTCAAACGCAAGAAAATGCTGCCCAACCCCGGTGGTAAAACCGAAACCACTGAGTCAAAACTGGCGAAACCTCGCCCGGAAAAAGAAAAGCCGACGATAACCATTGAGAAGCTGGAAAAAGTCGCCAAGGCCGGCAATCCCAATGCTCAGCTTGCGCTGGGCAAAATTTATTTTGAAGGCCGCGCCAACGTCAAACAGGATTACGTTGAAGCTGTCCGCTGGTTCACGATGGCAGCGGAGGCCGGCAACGGCGCGGCGATGTTCAATCTGGGCATCTGCTATGGCAACGGCCTTGGCGTGGCCCAAAATTCCAGGCAGGCTTATGACTGGTACAAGAAGGCGGCGGACAGCGGCATAGCGGAAGCGCAGGGCAAAGTCGCGGCCATCTCCGAAATGCTTGGAGATTACCAGACTGCCGCGAAATACCTGCGTTTGCGCGCGGACGCAGGCGACACCATCTGCCAGCGTAAATTAGCCGTGTACATTCTCAACGGCATCGGCACCGACGCCCCGGCGTCCGAGGCTGTCGCGTACCTGCTTCGGGCAGCTCGCAAAGGCGACATCCGCGCACAAGTGAACTTGGCTGACTGCTATCAGCGCGGCAATGGCGTTGAGCGCAATTACAACGAGATGTTCAACTGGCTGACCTTGGCAGCACAGGAAGGCGATCCGGAAGCTCAGACGAAGCTCGGCTACTGCTACCAGCAAGGCATGGGCATCGCCCGAAACACCGACCAGGCGGCGTCTTGCTACCAGAGCGCCGCCAACGCCGACTACGCGCCGGGAATCGTCGCCCTCGCCAGTTGCTACCTCGAAGGCAGCGGCGTTCCCTACGACCTCAAGAAGGCTGTTGAACTTCTGAAGAAAGCGGCCGAACTCGGGGACGATATCGGCGAATACCAGTACGGCATGGCCTTGCTCAGCGGGACCGGCGTCGAAGCCAATCCGGCCGAAGCCTTCACTTGGATCGAACGCAGCGCACAACAGAATTTCACCATAGCCATGCTGCAAATAGCCACGCTCTATGAACAGGGCATCGGCACCGACAAAAATGATGGCACTGCGCTGTACTGGCTGAACAAGGCCGCGGACCTCCGCAACCCCGAGGCCATGTACCGCGTAGCCATGTTCCTACTGGAAGGCCGCGCCACCCCCAAAACCCCCAGCCGGGCCAAAGAGCTGCTCGCCATGGCAGCTAAACACGAGTATAAGGAAGCCGACGAGGCCCTGAAAACATTTTTCCCGGATAGCGCCACCCCCTGAGCGCTGCCCTTGACACTACCGACTGGCTGCCACCGGATCGACAGCCGCCCTTGCCGAAGGAGTACTGACATGGACAAACCCGTGCGCAGAATTACGGTTCGCGATCTAAGCAAAAAGAAGGCTGCCAAAGAGAAGATTGTGAGCATCACGGCCTATGACGCCATCATGGCCGGGCTGGCGGATGAAGCCGGCTGCGACCTCATCCTGGTTGGCGATTCCATGGGCAACACTGTCCTCGGCTACCCGAACACCATACCCGTCACCTTGGAGGAAAGCCTCATGCTCACAGCGGCGGTCTGCCGCGGCGTCAAGCGCGCCATGGTCATCGGCGATATGCCCTTCATGAGCTATCAGGTCAACTGCGATGAAGCCGTCCGCAACGCCGGCCGTTATCTCAAGGAATGCGGCGCGGACGGCGTCAAACTCGAGGGTGGGCGGGTCATGCTGCCGGTCATCAAGCGCCTGGTCGAAGCCGGCATACCGGTATTCGGACATATCGGCCTGCTGCCGCAGTCGGTCCTCAAGGACGGCGGTTACCGCATTCATGGCCGCAGCAGCAACGAAGCAGCAGCGATCCTGGATGACGCCCTCGCCGTCCAGGAAGCCGGCGCCTTCGCCGTCACGCTCGAAGGCATTCCCGCGCCACTCAGCGCGCAGATCAGCGAACAGCTGAGCATACCCACCATCGGCATCGGCGCCGGCCCGCACTGCGATGGCCAGGTCCAAGTCATCACCGACCTCCTCGGCCTTGGTGGCGCCTTCCTGCCCCGACACGCCAAACTCTACGCCAAACTCGCCGACACGGTGCGCGAAGCCATCAGCACTTACCGCGAAGAGGTCTGCGCCGGGCTCTTCCCCGGAGAGGAGCACAGTGCAAAATGATCATCCTGCGCAGCATCGCCGAAACCCGCAAGGCCCTTGATGAATGGCGGCGGCAGGGCCGGAGTATCGCCCTGGTGCCAACCATGGGCTACCTCCATGAAGGCCACTTGTCACTCGTGGACGAGGCCAAAAAGCACGCCGACCGCGTTGTCGTCAGCATCTATGTCAATCCCACTCAGTTCGGCCCCAACGAAGACCTGGACAAATATCCGCGCGACTTCGCCCACGACGAGGCCTGCTGCCAGGCACGCGGCGTTGATGCCGTATTCTATCCCGACAACGCCGTGATGTACTGCCCGGACCACTCCTGCTGGGTCACGGAAGAAAGTCTGTCGCAGACCATGTGCGGCGCCGCGCGACCCGGGCATTTCCGCGGCGTGACCACGGTCGTCCTCAAGCTCTTCAACATCACGCAATGCAATGTGGCCGTCTTCGGCCGCAAGGACGCCCAGCAGGCATTGATCATCCAGCGCATGGTACGCGACCTGAATGTGCCGGTGTCAATCATTGTCGCGCCCTTGGTGCGGGCGCCGGACGGCCTGGCCATGAGTTCGCGCAACAAATACCTCAGCAGCGACGAACGGCAACGCGCCCTGAGCATCTCTGCCGGCCTGAAGCAGGCGGCCGCGCTCTTCGCCGGGGGCGAGCGCCAGGCCGCCGCGCTCTGCGAGCTGGTCTCTGCCGGCATCACCAAGGCCGGCGGCAACATTGACTACGTCGTGGTGATGGACCGCGATACGCTCCGCCCATTGACGACCATTGACCGCCCGGCCGTCCTGGCCGTTGCCGCCTTCTTCGGCAAACCCCGCCTCATTGACAATGTCTTCCTGGATTGAAAAACCGAGCGCGGCCGACGTCTATACTGCCGGCCGCGCTGTGCCTGCCCTCTGCGCGTTTTCCAGCGCTCGGGGATCATGACGGGTAATACTACACGAAGACCTTCTTGAGGAATTCGATGCTGGTGCGAGCGATTTTCTCGGCGCCGAAGGAAAAATCGAAGACCTCGACGGACGCGTAGTCGTCATAGCCGATGGCTTTGACGCCGCGGACGATGGGAGCGTAGTCGGTATCGCCCCAGCCCGGGCCATTGCGGTTGGCGTCATTGACATGGAAGTGGCCGACATAGCCCTTGGCGCCCATGATGATCTCATCCAGCGGCCGGCCTTCGTCGCACATGGCCTTGACGTCAATGTGTACGCGGAAATTGGGGTGATCGCCCAGTTCCCGGCACATACGTACGCCTTCGGCTACCGTGTTGATGAAATCGGTTTCACTCTTCGCCAAGGGTTCAAGGCAAAGCATCACCCTGCGCTCGGCGGCAACGTCAAGCAGTGACGCAAAGGTCTCCTTCGACCAGTCCCAAGCCTGCTGATAACTCACCCCGGGCATGAGATTGCGGTTCTTGGGCGAGCCGATCACCAGGCGGTCGCCACCGAAATCCGCACAGCAATGAATCAGCGCCTCGAAATAATCGCGGGTTTTCTTGCGCAGGGCGGCATCCGGGCAATTCAGGTACAGGCCGGCGGGCTTCACCAGCAGCCAGTGCAGGCCAATGATCTCCACGCCGGTGGTCTCGGCCATGGCGCGGATTTTGTCCCGCTGCGCCGCTGTGATATCCAGCACGGAGTCGGCCAGCGTGAAGGGCGCCACTTCCAGCCCCTGGTAACCGCAGTCGCGCGCCAGTTTCAGACAGTCGGCCAGCGGCCAGCCTTCACAAAATTCGTTGCACATGGCAAATTTCATAACACAGTTCCTTTACATTGAAGATGCTTGTTTTGTCGCCCCGGGGTCGCTTTGCCGCCCCGCGACCGGCACGGCCCTAACCATAATTAGAGCCGACGGAGAATCAAGTCAGCCTGCCGTGACTGCCAGGCGGCTGGAGTAAGCGGTCACCCATTGGTAACAGACATTTCCTGTTGCCTCTTTGGTTTTCAGCGCCGAAGGCGCGGCCTAAGATAGCCCAGGGCAAGCGCCCGCATTTGGTTTTCAGCGCCGAAGGCGCGGCCTAAGATAGCCCAGGGCAAGCGCCCGCATTTGGTTTTCAGCGCCGA
>JAAZKQ010000607.1 GCA_012799755.1 Lentisphaerota bacterium
AGAAAATCGGCATGGTCACATAGAGGATATTGAACAAATCCTTGCGCGGCGTCAGCTCCGGCGCGGCCTCAAGCAAGTAATCCGTCGTGTCGCCCCGGTACCAAGTCGTCACAATGCAGTCATGGAACACCAGGTCCCACAGCGGAATACGATAATAGGGGCCGACGCCGTACTTTTCATACAGCTCGAAGCGCGTGCTGGGCTTGTCGGGATTGCTGGGATCATCTTCCTTGTTCTTGGGGCGCCTGAGATAATCCGCCGGCCAGGAATAGTAGGAGTGCCCGCCAGATTGCATACCCTCAAGGTAATGGAGGTACTTGGCGCACCACCATTTGCCGTGCTCGCCACCAGCGACCAAGTTGAGGTTGCCCTCGCCCCAATCGCCGAAATACGCGCAGATACCTTCGCTGTAGCGCCGCTTGTCGCTGCGTGTCATCGGGTGTTCCGGATCGTAGCATTCGTAGAGCCCCTCTGCGGTGATCACGTCCAGAAAGCGCGCCTCGTAGGGATACTTGGCCAGGTCAGGCGGAACGGCCTTCTTGGCCGCATCAAGCATCAAGGCCGTGCAGCGCTTCAGCGACACTTGCGAACGGTCAAAGGTCGCCCCTCCTGTCATAGCCTCGCCATTGGCGTGTTTGACGGCATGCTCGGGCAATGCTGCGCTGCGAGGATCAATGTTATCACTGTCCTGCCACAAATCACTGTAGCTGTCACAGCGCCCGGGAAGGTAGCCCATGGCGGCCATCTCAGCCATATCCGCCGGTGGGCAGTCCCCATTGATGAGCAGTTTGTCAATGCCCAGAGCCTTGGCGTTACGCGCGAAATAGATGCTGTTGCCGCCCCAGATATCCGACGCGCCCATGAGTTTGAGGACATTGGGGTTATGCCGAGCCTTCTCCTTTAGAGTGACGATATAGCCCTTGGCAGCAGCGCGAGCACGCCAAGCCTTGGCCACAGCCACATAGCTGCCTTCGGCGACAAAGTAGAAGCAGTAGACGCGGCTGTCCTTGCCGAAGGTCTGCATGGTCGGCAGCCAGTGCACTTGCGGCACACGCGTCGTCGCCTCGCCGTCCGTCACCTTGCGCATCAGCAGCGCGGCGTCGTCAGGGCTGTCAACGAAGAGACCATAGCCGTGGCCGAAAATCTTATCAACCATGCCGATAAAGGGCAAGTCGGCCGCCATGCTCAGACGCGGACGCATGAAGGGCTCTTCTCGCAACGGATAAAGATGACCAGCGCTGCCATCCGCCGTGGCCATGCCGCCATACTCGCCGGGAACCTTGAAGCCGACAATGTCCGGATACTCGCCCTTGAATTCAGCCGCGCTCTCCAAGGCGGTGACGCTCAGTCGCAGTTCCGGCGTGTCGCCGATGACTTCGCTGCGCACCAGCACCGCCGGCCGGCCGGACTGCTCCCAGAGGTACTCAATGCCATTGCCGTCTTTCAGACGTGTGACATTCTGGAAAGCGTCCTTCACCTCGGATTCGGCGGTGGTGCTTGCAGCTGTCACCAGCGCCAAGGGTTGAAAACTCTCCAACTTGCTATGTTGCCTGTCTTCCGGGTAGTAAATCTGTACCTGACGGCCCTTCTCGTCATCGGCATCGTCAACGCCCAATGAGAACATCAGGGTCTGCGCCTTGTCATCATCAACGGCTATGCCCAACGCTTGCAAAGGCACGGCCAGTTTGACGACATAGCCGCCGGCGACCTCCGTAGCCGTAACCGTCGCTTCGGTAACCACCGTCCTATCTCCCCGCACGAGTTTCGCGGCGTCAGGCTGGGGATAGAGCGTGCACTGGGCCTCGTCCAACCAGAATTCGACGGAATCGGCCTGCTGCTTGTCGTCATCGCCGCCTGCCGGCTTGAAAACCTCGTCACTTACAGCAATGTTCATGAACAAGGTCTCTGCCGTCCAGCCCAACTGGAATTCGGCCAAGGAATCGGCGGCACCGCCGACATTGCGAGCGTCGCCGTGCGCCGTGTTTTTGATGCTCAATTTCGGTGCCTGGGCAAGCTCGTCGCCGCTCGCCATTCTCACCAGCTGCAAAGATTGGCGCGTGGCCGCTTGTTCGCCGCCCTGCTCCCAACGGCAGTTGATCCGCTTGTCAATGACCACGTAGCGCCCGCTGACGGCATCAACGCTCACTTCCAACACGTCATTGCCAAAACGCCAGGTCTCCGCCCAACCCACGCTCCCGGCAATAAGCAACAGCAACAGCCATTTTTTCATCGTCACGTCTCAGTTCGCGTCCAATATGAATGTGCAGGCTCCGCGCTCTGTAACAGTGTCAGGAGGGCAGTTTCTTCAGAACCTGCTCCACCAAGGCAACGTCAAACTCAACCATATCATCGCGATCCTGACGATTGATACCGACATTGATCAGATCACCGGGCTTAATATGCCGCAAAGCATAGTCAATGCCCATAGCCGCATCAATCCGACCGGCGCCGAGGATCTTGTAGGCAATGCAGGGCTTGGGCAGGAAGCGGATGAGCTCCGTCGCCCGAAAAACGTCCTCCAACTGAAAACGCTCGCCACCCGTCGTATGGACGCTGCCGCAGTTGAAAAAGGGCACCACATGGAAGTCCACCAAGTCCAGCTCATGCACCCAATAATGGGCTTCAACGGCGTGTGCCGCCACCCCGACCGGCAGGCCCTTGCCCTGCGCGTGGCTGATCCAGGCGCGCAGGGTTGCCGCATCCTGCTTTTCGTAGAGCGCGTCGGTCAGACCGCCATGGATGTACATCGCCCGGCAACCGCCGGCCACGACCTGGTCAATCGCCTTTTCCATGTTGCCGATCGTGCGGAAAGACACCTGTGCCAGCCATTGCATCGGGCCGCCGGCAACCAAATAGCGCAGCACAGTCTGCACCACATGCGGCGTCTCGTTGTTGGTGATAAAGCCGTTGATGCCCGCGCGCCAGGCGCGCTCCCAGGTCTCCAAAATGCGCTCTGGCGTGTGATAGCGCTTCATGCTTTCTGAGCGTTCTGCACTCTGGTGGCTGAAGCCGGCAAAGTGATTGGCTCCGATGAGCATACGCGTCAAGGTCAGACCACAAAAATCAACTGTCGGCAACATGATCCTTCTCCGGCTTTTGCCCCTTCCTCGCCAGCATTTGGCCGCGCTTACAGCCCGCTGATGTAGTCAACCAGCAGCTGTACATACTGCTCAATATTCGCCAAATCAACGAATTCATTCGCGCCGTGGGCGCCGCCACCGCGTACGCCGATTATTCCCACGGGCACGCCCATGTTCTTCATGTGCCGCGCATCCGTAGCTCCGCACATCTTGCTCACGCCGATCTGGCGCTCGGGAAATGCCCGCCGCATCGCCGCCAGCAGGGCTTGCAGAGCCGGGCTGTTTTCATCAGAATACAGCGGCATGCTGGGACGCCCGGGAACGACCTCAAGGCCCGTCAATTCACGAACCTGCGCGATGATCGCCTCGTAATCAGCATCGGCAATAAAGCGGAAATTGATGGTCATCTCCGCCTCGCCCGGTATCTGGTTGTTCACCTGGCCGGCATTGATCTTACAGGCCGCCATGGTGTTATGCCAGTTGTCCTCCTTGCTGACCGCCGGCCAGGCCTGCCGCAGGCGCAGATAGCCATCAATGAGCTTGTCAATCGCGTTGTCGCTATCCCATGGCCGCGATGAATGGCCGGCACGCCCATGCGCCCGCAAGCGCAAAGCGAAGGTGCCCTTTTGGGCGATGGTCAGCGAAAATGCACCGCTATCCAACACCAGCGCGACTTTGCCGGCCACATACCCCTTGCCAACCATCGCCGCCGTCGTCGCGCCGCCGATCTCTTCATCCGCCGTGAAAATAGCGCCGACGCTAGCGCGGTCCTTGAGGGCGCAGAGCACCTTGGCGATGCATACGGCGTTGCCCAGGCAATCAACCGCGCCGCGACCATAAAGATTACCGTCTTCCACTCGGGGCGTGTACAGGGCGTCTTCCGCCGGCACCACGTCCAGATGGGCATTGAGCAACACATCCTGGCATTTCCCAGGCTTGGTCGCAGCAAAAAGCACCTTCCGTTCACCGACAAGTTCCATGCTGCAGTACAGGCCTTCGGCAATCAGGCGTTCGTGCATCAAATCCTGGGCTTGATTCACACGCTCAATGGCAGCGCTCTCGGGACGGCAAGCCATCAACGCACTAATGAGTTCAACAGTATCCAACATGACAACTCCTCGTAACTTTGCTTGGAACGGCTCCGGCTCCAATCACTAAGCAGAAGCCCGCGACAAATCCTTGTCGCGGGCTTCAAAATAAGGAAAACAAATTAAACATCAGCAGCACGACTCAATAGCGCTTATGGAAGGACGGCCGGTACACCCGCCAAGTGGAATCCTGGTTCTTTTGCCAGATGTATTCAGGCGCTATGATTGGCTCCCAGCCAAAGGGGAACGTGACCACTTCGATAACTCCAACGGCCTCGCGACAGAGGAAGCGCCAGAGGCCCAGCCCCACCCCTTTGGTCACGCCGGGAAGATCGCCCTCGGCTTCCGTAACCCGCAAGATATTCGCCGGCACCTCAAACACGCCAAAGAGAACGTTGCTGAGGCCGCGGCCAAACTGGTCCACCGGCCGCCGCACCGCGATGGGATCAAGCTTGATGTCGTCATCAGAAGGGTCCCAGCCGACAAAACCTGCAATCAAATCGCCAATTTCGGCGCCTTTGAAGCTGACGTAGGCATGGATCAGCGCCACATGCAACTGTATGCGGAAGTCCCAGGGATCGCGTGGGAAATGGGCACCGTCGTCAGACTCGCTGCTCACTTTGCGCTCCGGCCCATAGGCCACTGTGGCGTACCGGCCTTCGTGCGTGTTGAGAATAGGCTCCTTTTCGTAGAACTGAATAAGCCACAGCGGCGGTATGAAGTGGGGAAAATCCACGCCTTTGACGTTGGCCGTGTAGGCGCCGAGCTGGGCGTACTCAGTCAACGCCACTTCCGCGCCGATCCCTGGCCCACCGCCGATACCGCAGCGCAGGATGTCAAAAAAGTCGGAAATGCGGTTCCAGATGTACAACTCCCCTTTGACGAACATGCTGTTGATATCCAGCTGTTCATTGTAGTCCTGAGCCAAGGCCGCCAAGCTCGTGAAACACACGGCCGCCACCAAACAACGAAACGTCATTCCGATACGATTTTTGCCCATCATACCACGCCTTTATGGTTACGAGTTACACCCATTTGCGCCTAATCACGGCAAAATCTTGCCGTAATGCGGCGTCTGTCTCCTGCCGCCCCAAAAATCAACCCCACCATGACTTCAGCGGGGTGCGGAAGGCCCCAAGGATACCAACCTGCCTAATATACCCATAGCCACACTTAAAAAGCAAGTGTCAAAACCAAAGAAAAATGCGCATTAATGACCGCTCAGGTGGACAGGGTGGACAAGCATCTGTTTCCCGGTGCGTTCTGCCCGCTTGCAGCCCGCAGCGTGACATGACCCCGCAAACGAAAACCCAAGCACACCCAGCGTCAACCGTGCTGTGGGCTTGCAGCCCGCAGCGGAACATAATCTCGCAAACAACGCCAAGCACACCCG
>JAAZKQ010000608.1 GCA_012799755.1 Lentisphaerota bacterium
CCGACATGCTCGTCGAGCCACAGGCGCAGGACCCGTTGCAACAAAGCCGGGTGCAGTGCCTGCCAGTCACGCAGATCACGCAGCTGACCATAGGCGTCCGCTGCGGCCATTTCGAGGTAATCGGCGTCCATGCGCAAGACCCGCGCCGCTTGCTGCAAGCCCCGGTCTTCGCCGAAGATCGCGCGGAAACGAGGCACAAGGTCATGGCGCACGGCATTGCGGCGGTAAGCGCAATCGCTGTTGCTGCGGTCAGTACGCCAATCCGCAACGCCCTGCGCCAACAGCCATGACTCAATTTCAGCACGGCGGCATGAGAGCAGCGGGCGCAACAGCCGCACACCGCAAAGTTGACGTTCTTCACGCAAGCCGGTCAGGCCACTGCTGTTAGCGCCGCGCGCCAGGCGCATGAGGAGCTCCTCCAGCACGTCGTCGCCGTGGTGACCTAGAAAAACCACCGTTGGTTCGGCAGCGGCCAGGCGTTGCCAGAGCGCCAGCCGGAGGCGTCGGCCCGCCTCCTCGGTACTTTCGCCGCGCCGTTGTTGCCCAGGAACATCCAAGTGCTCCAAGTGAAAAGCAATGCCGCGCTGTTCGCAGAAAGCCCGACACCACGCGGCATCGGCATCGGCGGCGGCGCCACGCAGACCGTGATGGCAATGCACCGCCAGGAGACCATCAACCCCGGCCGCCAGCAGAGCCAGCAACAACGCGGTGCTGTCGGCGCCGCCGCTGAAACCAACGAGCAAGCGGCAGCCGCTGAGGTCGTAACGACCAATAAAAGTCTTGACTTGGTCGCTGATGTCAATCATGACTGCTCATAAGGTCCGCAAAACCGACGCGCAGCACTACAGCAGCACGTCGGCGCGTTCTTCTCATCTTCTTGCCGGCGCTCAGTCCTTGAACAGAATGCGCAGGGTGCGGATTTGTTTCGCAGCGGCGCTGACGACAATCTCGTCGCCCTCGGCGGTTAATGCTTTGCCATCCTGTTCGGCCAAGTCGCAATAGTTGGCACTGGCGATGTCCCGCCAGAGCCGCAGGCGTTCCTGCGCAGCATGGTTGTGAGGATTCCACAGGCGGATAATGACGCCACGGCCATCCTCGGCATTTTTACAAGCCGAGAAGATCAGCTGGCCGTTCAGCAACTCCATGAAGCTCTGGTCCGGCTCCTGGTCGCCGGCCAGTTCCGGGTAGCCCGAACGGCATTTGCCGCTTTGCCGGCAGACGAGCGGGCTCTGCATGGCAAAGAGCTGGTCAAATGCGGCTGCTACCGGCAGTTCGCCGCTGTAGGGCATGATGGCAAAATCAACATGCAAGGTGCCGAGCTCCAAGCCATCGCGACCCAGCGTCGAACCGACGGTGCGGCGATAGGACCTGAACAGCGTCATCTGCAAAGTCCGGCGATCATCATCAACCACGCCGCCCTCGTGCATGCCGCCGGGTACAATCAGGGCCAGACCGCGGCGGCCATCACCAACGGCTTGGAGGTTCAGGTAGGGCTTTTCGGCCAGGTCGGCTTCGGACCAATCGGCGGTTTCCCGGCGCAGCCGAATGGGCCGTTCAACAAGATCGTAGGGATGATGGGCCAGCCAGCGATGCGCCTCCGTCGCGTCGCTCGGAAACAGCAGCCGCAGGCGGTGGTCTTCGATGTTGTTGCGAATCTCACAGTGACATTCAAGCGCCTGCGCGCCGCGACGGAGGGTCACCGTGGTGACGATAGTGAGCCCGCGGCGGTTTTCACTGCGACGCTCCAGATGGAAGTCATAGCGTTCCGGCAGGTCCATGGTGGTCTGGATGCGGAAGGTCACCGCCAATGGGCCGTCATGAATGACGCTGATCTGCGCAGCGGCGCCCGCCGAGAGGGCAATCTCGTCAGATGCGCTCTGCCCATGGAACCAGCCGTCGCCAATTTCACTGCGGTCCTCAAAGAGCATGAGGCCGCTGTACATTTCACCACTGGCCTTGTCATGCAATGTAATGGTGCCGTTGGTGGCGATGGTCACGATAAGGTATTCATTTTCCGCGCTGCAAGGGCCGATGCGCAAGCTGCCCATGGAACGTTGCAGGTAAGCCGCCGGTTTGACTACCAGCGAGCGGAAGCCCGTCGCCGGCATCGCGAGGGCGACGGCGACAGTATAGCGCGCACAGGGCGTGCCGGTGGCATTCCAGCCCATGACGGCGTACTGCGTGCGCTCGGCGCGCCGGGGCTCAACAGCCAGAATCTGGTACGGCACCCGCTCGCCTTCAGCGTCCTCAAGTACGAAGGCGTTGAGAACCTGGCTATGGAAAGCATCACACAATTTATTCGGCCAGTCATGCGGAAAGTCAATATCAACCACACAGGGTGCATTCCGGGGCCGCGGTGTGCAGTTGCAGATCGTCAGAGTGAATTCATGCGGCGCCGTTCCCAGTTCGCGACAGCGGCTGGTAATCATGCCCAAGGCGCGGTTGCGGATTTGCCGGCCGAGTTGTTCAACCTGTTCAAAGCGGTACAGCATATCGCGGTGGACTTCGTCAATGGAGCAGCCGCAGATGCTGTCATGGGCGTGATTGAGCAACAGCATCTCCCAAGCAATCTGCGGCAGACGCGGCGGCACGACCGTCAGGCCCTGGCTTTGCGCGATGGCCAGCAGCGGCTCGGCCTGCAATTCCAACAGAGCCTGACAGGCGTCATTGGCCCGTTTCTGCCGAATGCGTGATGACACGCAGTTGGCAATCAGCTTGAGGTAGCCATTGTGCGTCTTGGCCGGATCACGCAGCTCGCCATGCTTGGTAGGAATATCGCCGCTGAGCCGCGCGGCGGCGTCGGCGAAAAATGCCGGCAGCGTCGAGTGACTGACGCGTACTTGCGGGCAGGCCGCTTCGGCTGCGGCAATGTATTTTTCGGCGTCGCTCGCCGGCGGCATGTGATCCAGCGCGTCAATCAGGCAGAGTACCCGGCCATTGCTGCGGGAGATTTCGTGCTCAATATAATCTTGCAGACTCTTGCGGGCCCGTTCGTGGCTTTCTTCGCTGCCATCGCCCCGTTCAAATTCCCGCCGGGCTCCGTTGAAGGCGCCGTAGCCCATTTTATCTTGCAGTTTGAAGCACAGCACCTCGCTGCCATCGGGACTCTGCCAGCGGAAAAACGCCGGAGTGTCGTGCTCGTTGGTACCGCGCCCCAAAACGCAGGACTCCATACCAAAGCCCCGATAAATCTGCGGCATCTGGGAGGGATGACCAAACATGTCGCAGGTATAAGCGACCGGCATCGCCTGCGTTGACCACGCCGTCGCAATCCGCTGTCCGGTCAGCAAATTGCGCACCAGCGCCTCGGCGCCGGGACAAAACAAATCCGGCATGGTGTACCACGGCCCAATGAGAATACGCCCCGAGCGGATCAGAGCCGCCAAGCGATCACGATTTTCCGGCCGGACCTCCAGATAGTCCTGCAATACGCAGGTCTGACCGTCAAAATGGAAACTCTTGAATGACGGACTGTTCTCCATGAGGTCCAGCAATCCGTCCACCAAATCAACGAAGAGCAGGCGGAATTCCTGATAGGTTCGATACCATTCGCGGTCCCAGTGAGTGCCTGATATATAATGCGCGGAATAGGTCTCTGAACTGGCCATGATCATTACTCCTTTTGCTGGCACATGTGTACTGCACAGCGGCTATCAAAAACACCGCCACCGAAGACTCGGGAGCTAATATACATGGCTTTCACAAGCCAACGGGGACAACGACAGGACGTTTTTTATCCGCAAACGTAATCGGTCATCCATTGACACTCCTCGTCCCTGCGAACCGCGACTCCAGACGCCCATTTCCCAACTGTGCTGTGAACTTCCCTGCCGTCAGACAAGCTGTTTTGCAGGGGCAAAACGGCGGCATGCAGATCGTCTGGTGAACAGTGCACTTGTGTCAGCCCTGCGTAACCGGTCACCGATTGATAATTGGCTGTTTTCTGTTGCCTTGCGATGGAAACCATCTTTCGTGTTTGCTATGTGGCACGCCTTCAGCGTGCTGTTTCGGGTGGGGGCTTCCCTGGGGTTGCGCCACGGGCGCAACCCCA
>JAAZKQ010000609.1 GCA_012799755.1 Lentisphaerota bacterium
CCTGAGACTGCAATACCCCATTGACCTGCCATGGCTTTAGGCCATCACGCGCATATCATGAAGACTCCCAAAGCTCTTGCCAAAATTGTCATGCAAATCTATCACACGATGTACCTTGCACTCCGTGGCGAGTCATGTCTGTACGTCAATGGCGCGATCCACATCAACACTGAAAACTTGTCCTTCTCCGAGCATAATTTTGGCGATGACGTCAATCTCCCGCTTGTCGAAGCTCTAACAGGGCAGAAAGCCATACCCTACAAATTCACCTTCGGCACCCGCACAAAAGATGTTTTTCTCATCATCGGGTCTATCATCGAAGACTACTCACTACCCAATGCCGTCATCTGGGGAGCCGGACTCATTGACATCCCCAGCAAAAAAATCACCCCACCGCGAAAAGTCTGCGCCGTCCGCGGCCCCTTAACCCGCGCCGAGCTGCTTAAACAGGACATAGCCTGCCCGGAAGTCTATGGCGACCCGGCCATTCTCCTGCCGGCCATCTACAGGCCCGGCGTTAGCAAAAAATACCGGCTGGGCATCATCCCCCACGTGGCGGATAAAAAACTGCCGGCAGTCCAACAGCTTATCCAGACACTGCCGCCCGACGACGCCACCCTCATTGACATGGAAAAATATGGCCATTGGCGACTCCTTCTCGACCGCCTGTGCGAATGTGAGACCATTATCTCCAGCTCACTTCACGGAGTCGTCCTTGCTGACGCATACCAGATACCTAACCGCTGGGTGGAATTCTCCGACAATGTCACCGGCGCCGGTTTCAAATTCCGCGACTATTATGCCGGCTCTGGTCGCTCAATCACGACACCGCTGCCCATTAAGGACAGCCTCCCCTCCTACCATGAGCTAATCACGGCTGCCGCTGCCTGGGAACACCCCCGTTTCAACTATCAGGCGTTACTGGCAGCATGCCCACTACCCCTCCGTCACGACCTAAAGCTGGACTTCGCGCCGTCGGCATAAAGCTCATCCGAGAAGATACCGTGAGCTTTCCTTCCGACTTTGAATCAAGATCTCCACTCCCGCACAAGTGTGTTTTGCTATGCGTCTGGCATTCACCATCTTCAAGTACTTTCCCCATGGCGGCGCCCAAAAGGACATGCTCGCCATCGCCCGCGCTTGCAATCAGCGCGGACATGACATCACGCTCTTTTGCTATGAGTTCCAGGGCGAGCGGCCGGATTGGCTGGAAGTCCAGCTCCTGCCTGCCAAAGGCCTCAGCAACCACCGCCGTGCGCTGCATTTCCAGGAGCTCGCGCAGGCCGCCTGCGCCGCCACTCATTTCGACGGTATTATCGGTTTCAGCCGCATGGCCGGCCTCGATGTCTATTTCGCCGCCGATGACTGCCTAGTCGCGCAATTGGCCACACGCAGCGCCCTCATTCGTATGCTGCCCCGCGCCCGTTGCTTTGCAGCCATGGAAAAAGCAGCCATCGGTCCTGCCGGGGCCAAAACGATTTTGACTCTCACCCAGCGCCAAGAAAAAGACTTCCAACATCACTACGGCTGCGCCCCCGAACGCTTCTCACGTCTGCCACCACTGGTGCCCGACGCGTTCCGCGACCTCGACGCCCTGCGGAACCAACGCCAGGCACTGAGACAAGAGCTGGACGCTGGGGAAAAGGACCTCGTCCTGGTGCAGGTCGCCTCCAGTTACCACACCAAAGGTGTTGACCGCAGTCTGCACGCGCTTGCCGCCCTGCCCGACCATTCCCGTCCCCGTCTGTGGCTCATCGGCGCTGAAAAACATCCCGAAAACATGCAACGTCTGGCCCGGAATCTCGACATTGCCTCCCTCGTGAGCTTCTGCGGTGCTCGCAATGACGTCCCCGCCCTCCTCGTCGCCGCCGATATCATGATTCATCCCGCCAGGCAGGAATCCGCCGGCGCCGTCCTGGTCGAAGCCCTTGCGGCCGGCCTGCCCGTGATCAGCAGCGGCATCTGCGGCTACGCCGAGCACATTGACCAAGCCGGCGCCGGCGCCGTCTTGCCTGAGCCTTTCCAGCAGCGACAGCTCAATCAGCAGCTCGCGTCATTGCTGACTGACTCCCAACGCCGACACACTTGCGCCGAAAAGGCCCGA
>JAAZKQ010000610.1 GCA_012799755.1 Lentisphaerota bacterium
CAGGGGCATTGAGGAGTTTGCTGATAGCGGGTACGGCGGCGCGAGTCCGGCGGTAGCCCAGGACGGCGGCGACGGCGGAACTTTGGGCGCCGGCCTTGGGCAGGGCGGCGCTGAGCGCCTGGTCGGCGGCCGCGCCGGGGATGCGTTGCAGAGCATAGAGGGCCATGGAGCAGCAACTGGCGTGCTCGTCGTCATCGGCGGCGCTGAGTTGGCCGGCAATGGCGGGAATCTCGCTGTCGCCGCCGATGCGTGAGAGCTGGCGGAGGGCGAAGCAACGGAGCTCAATGCTTGATGCCGGCTGGAGCAGCGCGGCAAGGCGGCCGGCGAGATCGCGGGCGTTGTTGCGTTCAGCGGGGGGCATGGCTTCGTTGACGAGTGCTTCGACCTGGCGGAGCGCCTGGTCGGGGGCGCCGGCGCGATACTGGCTGAGATCGGCGAAAATATCATCGAGGCCGCGGCTGCGAGCGAGGGCTATGGATTGCTGGTAGTAGTTGTCGTCGAGCTGGTTGCTGGGGCGTTCGTCGCAGTCCAGATCGCCGGCGCAGTATTGCATGGCATCAAGGAGCAGCTGGAGGGTGGCAGGGTCCCAGAAGGTTTCGTGGCGGTGACCGAAGCTCAGGTAGAAGACGCGGCCTTTGCCGTAGCGTTTGAGCCAAGCGAGGGCGAAATCGCCGTCCTGGCGGCGGATTTGCTCGCCCTTGTTCATGTTGGTGTTTTCGGTGTCGAGGCGCATAAGTACGCGCTGCTTATCACGGGAGTAGGGTTCTTTGACCTGGTAGATTTCTTCGTTGATGCGGAAGTTGCGGCCGCGGTAGGCGCGCATGATGGGGTGGCCGGGGTCAACGAGCTCAACGCCGACACTTTCGCTCCAGGGGTGAAGATTGAAGTAGCCGCCGAGCATGTCGCCGTATTCGGGCCACTTGTAGAATGCGTCAATGGCGGCGTGGATGGCCAGTACGCCCTTGCCGTTGCGGACGAAATCAAGCAGGCCATTGCGGAGGCGCAGTTCGCGTTCTTGGGCGGCTTGGCGCTGGGGGCCTTCGGGCAGCGTTTCAGGATCAACATTGCCGAGGGGCACGCGGCTGGTGTTGTTGTTGAGGACGATGAGGTCGAACTGCTTGAGGTTTTCGGGCTCGAAGACGGCGGGATCGGTGCTGACGCCGGCGACAGTGAAGGCGCCGCTATGTTCGCCGAGGATGCTCAGCGCCTGATTGGCGAAGGGGATGGAGCTGTGATAGAAGGTCTCGGTTTCGCAGTAGATGAGGACTTTTCGCGGCTGCGGGGGCTTGACGTAGAGCCTGCTGGGCATGGCGCTGCGCATGCGGGCGATGTCGGCTTCGGTGGGCTGCGGACGATTGTCCTGGGCGCAAAGCGTGGCGGCGGTGAGGGCGGCGACGCAACTGAAGATACGCAAAGAGTGTTTCATGAGCAAATCCTATCTGGCAGAGAATGACGTGTTCAGCAGCTCCATCTTGACCTTGTTCAGACGATCCACGGCGCGCGGGCGGGCTTGTGGATAAGACGGTCGGCTTCGGGGTCATTGACGAAGCGCTCCTTGACGGGGTCCCAGTGCAGGGTGCGGTTCAGCCGATAGCAGATGATGCCGAGGTGGCAGACCGTGGAGCTGCGGTGGCCGATTTCCGGCGTGCAGATGCAGTCTTGGCGGGTGCGGATGCAGTTGAGCCAATTGTCCATGTGGCTGCGACTGTCGTAGAGTTGGACATCATTGACGCCCCATTTGCTGCGGATGAGCTCTTCGGGTTCGGTGTAGAGATAGCCGCGGTTGACGCAGACGCGGCCTTTTTCACCGATGATTTCGAGGCCGGCCTCGGCGGGCCGGGCGCCGCCGCGGACCATTTTGGCGCCATTGGCATAGACGTAGGTGAGGCGTTTGAATTCGGATTCGCGGGGGGGGATGATGGTGACCGGGCCGGAGTCGTCCATGCCGAGGGCCCATTGGGCGATATCGAAGTGGTGTGCGCCCCAGTCGGTCATGCCGACACCGTCGAAGTCGGAATAGCGCCGCCAGTGGGGGAAGACGGCCCAGTCGTCAAATGGGCAGAGTTCGGCGTGGTAGGGTCGCCATGGCGCGGGGCCGAGCCACATATCCCAGTCGAGGCTGGGCGGGGTGGGCTGCGCCGGCAGGTAGCAGGGGCCGGATGGATCGGCGACGTTGTTGATGAAGATGGTCTTGACCTTGCCGATGCGGCCATTGCGGACGATCTCGCAGGCCAGGCGGAATTTCTGGTCGGAGCGTTGCTGGCTGCCATTCTGGTAAACGCAGTGGTGATGGCGGGCGGCGCGGATGATCGCCTGGCCTTCGTGGATGGACAAGGTCATGGGCTTTTCGCAATAGACGTCTTTGCCTGCCTGGCATGACAGCACGCTCTGCGCGGCATGCCAGTGTGTTGGCGTGGCGATGAGTACGGCGTCAATATCATTGCGGTCGAGGATGCGGCGGAAGTCGCCGTAGGTGTCGCAGCCGCCGTAGTCTTTGCCGAGGCGGTCACGGTAGCGGTCGTCAACAATTTTCCGAGCCTTGCCGAGGCGGATGGATTCGACATCGCAGAGGGCGCTGATGCGGACATCAGGGCGACCGAGGAGACCATAGATATGGCCGATGCACATTTTGCCGATGCCGATGACGCCGAGGTTGATGCGGTTTGACGGCGCGGCGTTGGCTTTGTGGCAGCTGAGGATGGTGGGCAGGGCGGCGGCGCCGGCGATGGCGCCACTGCTTTTAAGGAAATCGCGGCGGTTCAGATGCATGATATGCGGTCCTTTGTCTGCGTGTTTGGCGAGTTTTCCAGGCAAAAAAAGGTATTACAAGTGCGGGTTGCGGAAGCGCGGCGACAAGACGAGGATGGCGGCGCCGACCGCTGCCCAGCAGAGTGTAAGCAATGAATTGACAACGGGTATGCTGCCGACGACATTGGCGGGCGTGGCGTCAAAGGCGGTAAAAAGTGCAGCGGTGACGGCGTCGCGCATGCCGAGGCCGCCGGGGGTGAGGGGTATGAGCGCGGAGACGTTGCTGATCTGGGTGCTGAGGAGGTAGTGGATGAATGTCATCCGTTCTTCGAGGCAGGCCCGGCCGATGCAGAACAAGGCGACGCCAAGGATGAAATGCACTACGACGGACAGGCCCAGCGCATTCAGGAGGACGATGGGCTGCGCGCGATAGAGGTCAAGGCCGGCGGCCAGCTTGTTGAAGATGCCGACGAGAGCGGCGGGGAGGC
>JAAZKQ010000611.1 GCA_012799755.1 Lentisphaerota bacterium
CCTCGCGCTCCCCCACCTATCCCTTTTTCTGCTCAGTGCCTGGCGACTGCAAACATAGCCTGAACTTTTCTCCGCTGTTTATGTGGCGGGAGACCCGTTTTATGGCTCCAAAAACCGTGCAAAGGCAATTACGATAGATGAAGATTACCTGCGGCTTTTTGGATAACCTCTTGGGTGTCTGCCAAAGGACGGCCGCCGCGGCTGTGGTGCGGCGAGGCTTACCAATTGGGGTCGGCGTCCCATTGTCGGAGCTGTTCTTCGAGAGCGGCTTGGATCGCGTCGTCAAGACCGGGGAAGTGCGGCAGCAGCGCCTGGTAGTTGTCGGCTTGGACGGCTTTTTTCTCCACGTGACCGTCGGCGTAGCAGACGTTGATGCAGTCCGGGTGATTGCCGAGTTTTTCGATAATGATCGGCACGGCTGCGGGGTTGCTCATTTTATTGTTGCTGACGGGATAAACGACCATGCGATATGAGGGGCGGCAGTCTTCCGTCAGCGGCACGGCAGGACAGTGGGAAACGTCGTCGTCAATAACAACGTATTCAAGGAGCTGCTCCCAGGTGGCGGGAGGCGTGTCGCCATTCGCATCGCAATAGAAATAATAGGCCAAGCCCAATTGCTTGAGGTTGCTGAGGCAGGCGACTTGGGCGCTGTGGTTGAGCGTCCGGCACATTTTTTCACATGCCTGGGACAGTGCGGGAAAGAATATGACCACCGGCACGGTAACGGGTAGAGTCACAACGAAGACAATGAGCAGCAGGATGGCAGCAATGCCGAGGCAGCCGAACTTGTTGTCAAAGGGGCGGCCACTACTGTCGGCATTGACGGCAACAATCTCAATCAATACCCAGACGAGGAGGCCCAAGGGGACAACGAGGGTCGGCCAGAGGACGCAGGTAAGAACCAGCTTGATGATGCCCTGGGTGTTGTGACCGCTGTAGAAGTTGTGGAAGCCGAGAGTGCCGAAGAGAAGAGCGAGGACGCAGTAGGTCAGGCGGCTTTTGGGTGGACGCTGCGCGACGGCTACGTTGCCGGCGCTGGCAGTGCTTGCCGGCACGGCAAGGGGCACGACCGCCGGTGCATCCACGAGGGGGCCTTGGCACCTCATGCATGTATAGCTTGACGCAGATAGGTGATCTTCAATCTCGTAGTACTGTTTGCAGGCCTGGCAGTAGATTTTTTTCATGGCGCAATTTTTTCCTACACGTGCTTGTTGCCGGCGCGGAGTCAATTAAGGGTGCAGAAATGAAGAGCGTCTGCAATATGACGCCGGGGCGTCAACAGGGCAAGGAATGTTGGAAAAAAGCGCCGGTTTTTTTATCCGCAGATGTCGCAGATTAGCGCAGATTATGGCGGCGTGTCTTGTCGCTGCGCGTCAAGTCACATCGCCGGGGGTGTTTTTTGGTTTCACGCGCAGGTGCGCAGGCGTCGTTCCGTGGCCGCACGCTTGCGTGCGGCGATTAGGAGGGCGTGCTACGGGGGCTGCTTGCTCGTTTGGTGATGCAGGGGCAGAGCCGTGAGTCTGCCCAGCGAAAGTCTCCTGCGGCCATTGTATGCTGCCCGACCGGTGGAATACATTATGCGGGCTGCGCTTCATGGTCTGACCCAGTCTGTTCGGTCCGTAAAAAAGGTAGTTTGAATAATTTCCCACACAACAAGGAGCATTCTCACGATGGGCAACATACGGCAAATGGCGTTATGTAGTCTGATAGGCTTGGTGGCGAGTGTCCAGGGCGTTCGAGGCGGCGATCTGCCGGCCTTGCGGGTGACGGCGGATCAGCGTGGTTTCTGCACGGCGGCGGGCGAGCCGTTTTTCTACCTGGGCGATACGGCCTGGGAGCTGTTTCATCGCCTGGATCGCAGCGAAACGGAGCAGTATCTCGCGGATCGCGTGGCGAAAGGCTTCACCGTCATTCAGGCTGTGGCATTGGCGGAGCTTGATGGTTTGCGCGTGCCTAATCGTCAGGGCGACTGTCCCTTGCAGGAAATGGACCCATTGCGACCGAACGAGCCATACTGGCAGCATGTTGACTGGGTTGTCGCTCGCGCCAATGCTATGGGGCTCTACATTGGTCTGCTGCCGACCTGGGGCGACAAGTGGAATAAACGTCGGGGCATCGGCCCCGAAATCTTCACGGTCGAGAACGCCCGCGGTTACGCTCGCTGGCTGGGTCGGCGTTACCGTAACGCCGGGTTGATCTGGATTCTGGGCGGTGATCGCAATATCGAAAGCGACGCGCAACGCGCTATCATCCATGCCATGGCCGAGGGGCTGCGTGAAGGCGATGGCGGCACGCATCTGATCAGCTATCATCCGTCCGGCGGCCAGAGCTCATCAAATTTTGTGCAGGACGCGTCCTGGCTGGACTTCAATATGATTCAGTCGAGCCACAGCCGCAGTGAAAGCATCTTGCGCCTGTTGGCCCGGGACTGGTCGCTGGCGCCAACGCGGCCTGTGGTCAACGGCGAGCCGGCTTACGAGGCGCACCCCAACCACTTCCGCGGGGGTGACGACGGCTGGCTCGACCAGCACGACGTCCGCCGGGAACTCTACGTGACGATCTGCAGCGGCGCGGCGGGCTACACCTACGGCGCGCATCCGATCTGGCAATTCTACGACCAGGGGCGGGCGCCGGTGAACGGCCCGCGTCTGACTTGGCGGGAGGCGCTCGCGTTGCCGGGCAGTTCGCAACTCAAGATCGCCACCGCGCTGCTGCGTGACAAACAGCTCTGGCGGCGTGAGCCCGCCACCGAGCTGATCATCAAGCCCGAAAAACGAACGATATTTCCGGCGCAGGCCTGCTGGAACCCCGAGCGCACACAGGCGCTGGTCTATTTGCCGGATGGTCAGCGGGTGACGCTGGAGCTGGGGCTTATCCAAGGTGCGCAGGTGATCTATGAGATCATCAATCCGCGTAATGGCGAGATTGTCGTCAAGGGCGAAGTCCCTGGCGGCAGCCGGCAAGCCATCACGCCGCCCGAGCCTTTTGATGGTGGGCGGGACTGGTTGCTGCATATTGCGGCGCGGCCTTAGTTCTTCACAGGCATGAACCAGATGCCGTCGGTTTTGCTCTGGGTGTCGGCTGCCAGCAGCTCTCGGTGCTGCGTCGTGACCTTGCGGAAAGCTTCAATGTACTGGTCAATGATCGCCGGCTGGAAATGCTTGAACCAAGGTACGGTGAGCACCCGGGCGTTGACGCCGGCGGACACCGGCAACTCGCCGGTGAGCGCCAGCGGATCGCTCGTTGCCGGCCAGTTTACCCGCGCGGTGGGCTGACCGTGACCATAGATGTCCACGTCGTGGAAGAGTTTTGACTGATGTAGGGGCCGATTGCAGCCGCCGTGGATACCACCACGCACGCCCTCGGCTCGCAACGCCTCG
>JAAZKQ010000612.1 GCA_012799755.1 Lentisphaerota bacterium
CGGGGTCATGTGCCGCTGCGGGCTGCAAGCCCACAGCACGGTTGGCGCCTGTGTGTGCTTGGGTTTTTTGTTTGCGGGGTCATGTGCCGCTGCGGGCTGCAAGCCCACAGCACGGTTGGCGCCTGCGTGTGCCTGAGTTTTTCGTTTGCGGGGTCATGTGCCGCTGCGGGCTGCAAGCCCACAACACAGCCGGGAAACAGACGCGCTTGGTTCCGCAGAACGGACAGGGAACAGCTGCTTGTCTACTCTGTCCACAATGTCCACAATGTCCACCTCGTCCACTTTATCAATTGGCGACCACTCCATCGGCGTTTGCCGGGCTTTTGCCTGCTTGTCTTCTTGCCTTTCATGGTTACGTTGTACAAGCGAGTCAACGGACGACAGAAGCCACCAAAAACACCAAAAACATCATTGCCATGAAAATCCCAACTCCATTTCTCCCCGTCGAAGTCAGCTCCTCAGGCTTGCTGCACAAGGTCGCTATTCTTGACAGAACCATTACCTTTGGCGCCGATTCGCTGCCCACGTCCATCATCTCTCAGGGCACGGAAATCCTGGCAGAACCGATCCGATTGGTCGGTCTCGAAGACAAACAGCCCATCCAATGGGACAACAACTACCCTGATAACGAAAGCGAATCATTTATCCAGGAACGCAACGATGGCGCCGCGACAATCTGCGGCGCCATGCTTTCAGACGTGTTTATCGTCAATACCGCCTTCAAGGTCAACTTCGATGGGTGCATCGAGGTTGACCTGAAGGTGATGCCGCGAGGACGCACGGTCGCCGAAGTCTTCGGTCTCACGAAACCACGCCAACCCCGATTCGAACTCAATAGGCTGTGGCTCGAAATCCCACTCAACCCCAAGGTGGCGAAACTATTCAGCTTCTGCCCAAATTCACCCGTCCACCTGGTGGACGGCACCGTGATTGATACCTCGCCGACTTCCTCGGCAGGACGACTAAGTGACCAAGACTCGGCAACGCCCTTCAAATCATTGTTCTGGATCGGAAATGACGACCTCGGAATCGGCTGGGCCGCCGAAAACGATAAAAACTGGCAGCCGGAACAGGGCAACCGCGCCATGGAGATCATCCACCAACCCAACGCTGTCGTGCTCAGGGCAAGACTCCTTGACAGTCAGCCAATCCTATGGCAACAAGCGGCGCAACCCGAAAATGGCCTCAATGCATTCCAACCCATCGCTTTCAGCTTTATCCTGCAACCAACGCCAGTCAAGACCTTCCCGAAGCAACCCTACCTTCACAACGCGCTGCACCTCGATTGCTTCATTAAAATCAAAGGCAACTACATTGACTTCCTGGCGCAACACGATAGATACGACCGCCTGAAGGAAATGGGAGTTGATACCCTCATCCTCCACGAAAAGTGGAACAAGTCCCAAAATGCCTTCGAACTATCTGAGTTCACGACTCGCCAGCTCAAGGAAATCGTCACCCAATGCCACAAAAGAGGCATCAAGGTCCTGACCTATTTCGGCTACGAGATATCCTCCCTCAACACATCTTGGACAGAGGACGCCCAAGACGTCATAGCCACCAACAAGGGCAAGCAAACCGGCGGCTGGTACAGGGTTCCTTTCCAAAGAGACTACATGGTCTGCTACAACAACAAATGGCAGGACAGGTTCATCAGCGGCATCGAAAAGATCATGGATACCTGCCATACGGACGGAGTCTATCTCGACGGAACATCCTCCCCGCACTACTGCGACAACGTCGCACACGGATGCGGCTGGCATGACGCCAACGGGAACCTCAAGGGCACATACCCCATCAAGGCAGTGCGGAGGCTCTTCCAGCGCCTGGCCGAAGTCGTACATTCACGAGGAGGAATGATCAACGTACACGCATACGGCTTCCTGAATTTCACGGCGCTTCCTTACATTGATATGACCTGGTACGGAGAAAACTTGCAGTTCAAGTACACCAAAGGCGAATACGACGACATGCCGCTTGATTATTTCCGGGCTGAGTATTGCGGACGCAACGTCGGCGTTCCCGTCGAATTCATCGCATACGAAAACAAGCCCGTATGGATATTTGAAAACGCCATCGCCATGTCAATCATCCACGGCATCCTGCCAAGACCAAACGATATCGAACGCCCGCTTGAAGTCATCGCGCCAATCTGGAATATCGTCAAACGATTCCCAATCGAACAGTCACAATGGATGCCATACTGGAAAAACAATGCAAGGTCTTCGGACGAAAGAATTAAGGTCAGCTACTACAAGTATATTGACCTGAGCGAAAAAAATATCCTCCTGGCTTTCGCGGCAAACACGACCAAGCACAACGTCGAAAATGTCACCATTGACTTCGGAGAAAACACCAATACCCTTGAGCTCCTCAACGCCGATTCATACGACTCCCCGGAAACGACGTTCAAACCCTACGGATATAAGATCTGGCTCGTCAAATAGCCACAACGCAATCACCTCTTTCC
>JAAZKQ010000613.1 GCA_012799755.1 Lentisphaerota bacterium
AGGATGCTCTTGAGCCGCACTGCGCCCAGGCCGATTTCGCCGACGGACTCTTTGTCCGCAAAGCGGATGGACACGCCCGCAAAGCGGATGGGCAGATCGAATTGCCTGTTGAGGCTGTCTTTCTTGCCCCAGCTGCCGGGCATCTTTTTGGCGGTGTCAAGCGTAAACGAATAGCTCTGCCAGCCGCTTTGCGAACGGTCAAGCGGCATGGTGAATTGCGTGATTTCGCCATCGCGATCACTCAGGCGCAGGCTGAAAGCCTCGGCCTTGCAGTCGGCGGGCTGCCAGAGCTCGACAATTATTTCGCCGACATAGACGTCCGGTATCACATAGGGATTGAAGATGAAGCCGAATTCGTACCAGGCGGTTTCTTTGGCGTCCCAGGAGCAGCGAATGGCCTTGCGGCCGGCGTACTCGGCAAGCTCCGCCTTGCCCGGTCGAGACGGCGGAAAGCCTAGCTTCGGCATGGTTTCGCCGGGCGCGAACAGCAGGGTCGTGGACGTGGCGGCATAAACGGCAGAAATCAACAACCGACAAGTCAGCACGCCAAGCAGACGGTGAATGGACATGGATGCTCCTTCGCAGTTCAACTGAGGGAATAAAACCAGAAACCAAAACATATTCCGACTTAGGAGTTGTACAGAATTAAGTTGACATTTTCGGTTCCTTTTCCCGGTTTTCTGTAGCGCCTTTCCAAGGCGCCTGATTTTGGGGGTTCCCCCACCCCAGGCTGAAGCCTGGGGTTAAGCATGGTTAAGCGCCTACGGCGCAATCACGCATTCATGCAACACACATGCCACCCACTGTTTCCCAACGGAAAACCTATTGTAAAAAACAGCTTGGAACAATTCCGAAACTGTTGCCTTAATTTTTTAACGACTCCTTAACGCCGCCGCGGCGATGAGCTTTTTCCGCCGAAGGCCTTTAGATAACTTCGATATCGTTCTCTTCCAGCCATTCCTTGATCGCCTCGTTGATGGCATTGTCCCGGAACTGATACCATTCTTCGACCTTGTCCAGGCGCTCCAGGAGAGCGCGGAAATTGCGGTAGGCGCCGCGGCGGCGGAAGAAATCTTCGACCAACTCGCAGTCGGCGGGGCTGAGATGTTCGCCGGCAAAGCGCAATGGCACCCGACTGCCCAAGCCCAGCTCGTGTCGGTCCGGCACTTCGATCCAGTTCGGGTCATTTTCGATGCGTTTCCGCAGTTCCGCCAGTCCTTCCGGGTCTTCCTCCTCATAGATTTGTTCCGCATCGGAATCCGGTTCCGGCAGAGATTCGACTTCGTTGGTTTTAGGATTGATATACGGGATGTAATACCTGGGCTCAGACATGCCCACTTCGGAGTAGAGATCAAAGACCTTTTTCAGTTCAATTGCCGCTTTTCTTTTTTGTCTGCGGCCTTTTTTCGCGGCCGCCTTTGCGGATGACTTCAGGCCGGATGCGGTCCAAGCGTTTTGGGCGGCGGCATTCAGGAGCGCCACGGCTTCGGGGCGTTTGCCCTGGCGCAATAGGGCACGGGCCTCGGCCTGGGCCTGTCGGTAGGCCGACAGCATTTCCTCTTCGCAGGCGATCCAGTTGGCGACCGAAGCGTCCAGCCCCTGTTCCTCAAAACGCTTGCAGGCGGCGTCTGACCAGTCCGGTTGCGTGTGCATGGCCGCCGGCATGTCAGTGACGCAGATGGGAATGGGGAGATAGCTTGTGTGGCGCGGCGGCCCGATGGTGGCAAACATGGTTGATAGGGTGTCAGGATATTCCCGATCAATCTCAAGGGTGCTGGTGGAATTGGTCTTTGCGTTGCACACGCCGTATTTGTTTTCAGCTTTCGGCATGTGGGTGTTCCGGGCGAGTTCCCAGATGTCGGGGCAGGTAATGATGCCGTCGCGGGTAGCCAGGGCGCGATTCAGCATTGAATACACTTGCAGCTCGCGGATAGCGCTGTTCAGGTGGTCGGTCGGGTTGTTGACGGAATACCGGGCCATGTCGGGGTTGTGCCAGATGTTGGCCCGGTAGCAGTAGCCGTGATCAAATTTGACGGGTGAGCAAAAATGCGCTGTGCATTCGGCGATATATCCCTCGTTGACATCCATGAAGAAGAAGATAGAGCCTTTCTTGCCGTGGCTGTATTTGCCGTTCCTGAGCATATTCTGCAAGCAGGCCAGGGCTTCGCCGGCGAGTTTGCATTTGTCAAGCATTCGCATCAGGATTTGCGGCGTGCCCCATTCGTTTGCGGGATTATTGTCGGTGCAGGGCTCGCCGCTGTTGACCACGACGGCCAGGCCCGCTTCGTTCATGCCCATGGTCGCTGAATGGTCGGCGATGCTGCCCAGACCAATCCATTTCAGGCTGCCCGGCGTTTGATTGGTCAGAACGCCGATGCCCTTGACATGCGAATCGCGGTTCTTATGCAGAATGTTGCTGTTGTTTCCAGTCAAATCGTGAAACAGCATCCAGCTCGTGCACTCGTGATTCAATTCCTTGACGCGGGGTTCTTGCATTGGGCAGTCCTTTCAAGTTTTTTGCGTTCATGGCAGGAGGCGAGTGTTTTGCCTCGGGAAGGTGTCGGGCACTTATACTGTATCTTCGTTTTGGGCGATTTGTTTTGCGAAGTTGTTCAGCAGCAGGCATTGCTCGCGCGTTATGGGGCGTCGCTCGCTGTGATACGGCCAAGGCGCCAACATCAGCAGCCGACCGGCCGCGCATGCGTCGAAGTAGGACTTTGGTGGCTTGTATAATTCAGGGAAGCCGTTTTCCAGAATGACGATCAGCGGCAGCTGCAAACGCAGTGCGGCTCGGGCTATTTGCTTTTCACCGGGGCTGATGCATGGCGATACCAGCACGGCGCCGCGCTGCGCCGCTGCCAGCAGCTCGGCTTCGGCTGCCGCCAAGGCTGCGGGGCTTACTGAACGCGAGATTTGGACTTGGCGTTTGATGGGGACGTCAAGCAGGAAGTGATTGCCGATGGCCGCGAAGCTGTGGCCGCAGAGCGGCAGGTCGCGGACAACCCGAAACAGCTCGGGATGCGCGCGCTTGACTGCCAGGCGCCGGGGGTTGTCTTTGATGTAAGCCCGCATGTTGGCCAATTGGCCGCGGTTGAGGAGGATCGTGTCTTGGTAGCCCGGTGACCAGAGGCGAGGCTCATGGCGGCCGCAAGCGGCCGCCCACAGGACGGCTGGGGGAGGAGTGCCA
>JAAZKQ010000614.1 GCA_012799755.1 Lentisphaerota bacterium
GAAGTCCATTTGCTGACATCTTGATCCACAATATCAATGAGTGAGCGCTTGCGTGAGTTTCCTGCAAATTGTCCCCGGTGTATTCCCCACCGGGGTGGCTATCGGTATGTGCTACGCTTTCAGCGTACAGTTTGGCCGGACCCAAACTGTGCTTCCATAGGAGTTGTACAGAAATTAAGTTTACATTCTCGGTTCCTTTTCGCAGTTTTCTGTAGCGCCTTTACAAGGCGCGGCCTCATGGGGAGTTCGCCACCCCAGCCTGAAGGCTGGGGTTAAGCATGGTTAGGCGCCCACGGCGCCAGGAAGTCCATTTGCTGACATCTTGATCCACAATATCAATGAGTGAGCGCTTGCGTGAGTTTCCTGCAAATTGTCCCCGGTGTATTCCCCACCGGGGTGGCTACTGGTATGTGCTACGCTTTCAGCGTACAGTTTGGCCGGACCCAAACTGTGCTTCCATAGTGTTTTTTTTCAGCGGAAATATCACGAGCAAAGCACTGTTATCAACGAGTGACCGCTTACACTTCTTCGGCTGATTGTAGTTCGCTACATTCACTGCCGGGAGGGGCGGCGGGAGCTTCTTTCCTGGTTGCCATAGTCGTCCCTGAGTTCATAATCAATGCCTTCGCGGGCGAGTCGTCCATGGAGAACTCTGAGGTAGCCGGTATCTCTGGAGAGGGTGGGTATGTTGAGATCGGAGACGTAGTACTGTTGTTGGCGGAGTTTTACTTCGTCAGCGACCATGCTGTAGATGGCATAGGAGTAAAGTCGTGGTCGTACTTGGACGAGGACATGGATGGCGCTGCTGCTGTCCGCGTCCATTTGTGGTTGTGAGCCGGCGATGTAGGGCCCGATGCGGAAGGTGCCGTAGACATTTTCGTCATCTTCGACGCGCAGGCAGTAGATGGTGCCGATGCCGTCATTGAAGAGCATGAGCGAGACTTGCAGGCTGGCGATCATGGCGGTATCACTTTCGGCGGGCAGGCCGATATTTTTTTCGAGAAGACGGGTTCCTTCGCGGACTTCGAAAGTTACCGAGTTTGACTGATGGATGTTTGGCAGGCGTGCGTGTTCGACGTTGGCGCAGACGGTATAGACGTCTTCACGCTGCAAGTCATAGAGTGCGTTGAGGGTGAGGGTGAGTTGGCGGCGTTCGCCGGGGCGGAGGATAATACCGCGGAGGGGGTTGGCGCTGGGGTCCAGGGATGAGACGATATGACGTGATTGTGTGTCGATGGTGAAGCTGAGTTTGCCGCTGTCCTGGATGTCTTCGCCGCCGAAGATGAGGGTGTTGCCGCTATAGTTGTGAATCAGCAGCGTCAGGTCTATTTTTTCGTAGCGCAGGTAACGTTTGAATTTGGCGTCCAAGCGCAGGCCGATTTGGGCGGCGGCGTTGTGGGCGATGACGAGGAGGAGCAGCAGGGGAAGCAGGCGGAGTCTTTTTGGGAGGGATGTACGCATGATGTCAGTCCTATGCTTTATGCTTGCAGTTTTGCGATGATGATATCAGCGACGCTCGCCGGGTTCCAGCCTTTGCAACATTCATCGGGGCCGATGGGGCAGACGCGCTGGAAGCAGGGGCTTTTGGGGCATTGGCTGTTGATAATGTGGTGTTGGCCCTCTTCACCGTAGGGGCCGGTGAGGCTTGGATCAGTGGCGCCGAAGAGGGCGACGCAGGGCAGACCGAGTGCGGCAGCAATGTGCATGGGGCCGCTGTCATTGGTGAGCAGCGCCTGCGATTGCTCCAGTAAGGCAACCAGAGTTAAGACAGCGGTGCGGCCGGCGAGGTTCGTAGGTCGGCAGACTTTTGTCAAGGCGCAGATTTTTTCGCCATCGGCCTGTTCGTTGGGGGCGCCGAGGAGCCAGCAGCGCAAATCGGGTCGGCGCCGGGCGCATTCGTCCAAGACGGCGGCAAAAAAAGTCAATGGCCAGTTTTTGCTTGGCCAGCGCGAGGAGAAGCCGACGGCGAGTACGGGGCCGCTGCCGTGGAGTTTGGCCAGGAGGGCTGTGGCTTCCGTGCGCTGGGCGTTGGGAATGATTAATGGCGGTCGCCGCTCGTCGGCATCGCTGGCGAGAGCCTGACGCGCCAACGAGATGTTTTTGGCGACGGCGTGGCGCACATCGTCCGCTACGCCGTATTTTTCCGTATAAAAGAGCCAGGCGCCCTCGCGGGCATGTTTGAAGCCGGCGCGTCGCGGCGCCTTGCTGAGACGACAGATGATGCCGCTGCGCAGGAGACCTTGGAAATCAATGGCGAGGTCGTAGGGTTCGGCGCGGAGCTCGTTGACGAAGTCGCGGAGCGCCTTGGCTGAGCCGAGGCGGTGGCGCGGGAATTTGACGATGCGGTCAATGCCGGGGTAGAGCGTGGGAATGGCGGCAAGATTCTCGTTGACGACCCAAGTGATTCTCGACGTCTCGGGGAGCGAGCGTCGAATGAGGTCCACTGCCGGGAAGCTGTGAATGACATCACCGAGGCTGCTAGGTTTTACGACCAGGATGCGCAATGCCGGTTCTCCGTAATGGCGTGGTGGCATCAGCAACCGTAGCCGAGGCGTTCAGCGAGGCGTGATGGCAGGTCAGCGTCCAGTATTTTTTGCTGGCAGGTTTCGATGTCGTAGGGTACGCGGTGAAGGACGACGGTGTTGTCTTTGGTGTCGTAGGTGACGAAAGCTGCCCGGGTGTCGCCATCGCGGGGTTGGCCGACGCTGCCGACATTGATGAGGTACTTGTGGTTCGGCATGAGCCGCAGTTCGGTGAAGCTGCTGGCGGTGACTTCCTGCTGGCTCTTGACGTAAAGCATGGGCGTGTGGGTGTGACCGCAGAAGCAGAGGGGCAAGCTCTGGTATTGGAGGCTGGTTTCGGCGCTGTAGCGGTCGAAGATGTAGCCCCACATGCGCGGGTTGTCGAGCGTGCCATGGACGAGTTGGAAACGGACGCCGCCGGGTTTGATGATATCCTTGGTGTAGGGCAGGTCTTCCAGCCAGAGGCGTTCTTCCTCGTTAATCTGGCTGCGGGTCCATTTCACCGCTTGGGCGGCTTGGGGATTGAAGCCGTAGAGTTCAAGCTGGAGATTGGCGACATAGTCGTCATGATTGCCCTTGACGACGGCTTCGGGCTTGAGGCCGCGGAGGATTTCCAAACATTCGCGAGGATTTGCGTTGTAGCCGACGACATCGCCGATGCAGACGTAGCTCTCTACCTTGAGTTCAGCCGCCTTGGCGAGGACTGCGGTCAGTGCTTCCAAGTTGCTGTGGATATCGCCCAGAATTGCATATTTCATAATGACTGGCTACCTGTGTGCATGGGCGCACCGATGGCTGATGGCGCGAGAGGATCTTTGCCACCCATGCTCTGGCTAAAATCTTCCCGGCGCCGGCGACATGGGGCAAGCTGTGTCGGTCGGGCGTGCTAGGCATTGTGATTGCGCCGGCAGCCCCTGCCGGCGACCGGTTGTAAATAATAACTCTATTCCATCTCGGCGGACTATGCAACCAAGGCAGGCCGTCTTTCTTGTTGGCGCGGGCTGAGCGGGCTTTTTGATCAGGCGGATCGGGTGGATCGGACCAATACTCTTCATTTAACTATTTTTTCATAGCGCTTTATGCTTCAGCAAAACCGCCTTTTGCCTTCGCGGCATTTCATCGCCGCGAAGCGGCAGAAGCGCTGAAGGCGCAAAACATACCAGCCCAGGGCAAGCACGCTGAAAGTGTGCGCCGCCCTGGGTAGAGGGCCGTTTATGTTCGTGTTCC
>JAAZKQ010000063.1 GCA_012799755.1 Lentisphaerota bacterium
GTTGCCGCCGTCAGTGAACTGGTGGCTGTACCAGGCTGGTATTCCCCGCCAGCGGATCAAGGATGCGGCTGCCGCTGCGCCGCTGCGCGAGCGCCGACGCTGTCTGAAGGGCTTTTACGCCGATGGCGAGACCTTGCCGCCTTTCCCGGTAGAGGCTCTGCTGCCGGATTGGAGCCAGGGTGAGATAGCCTGTCCACGCCCCCTGACGGAGTTGATCGAATGGCTGCAGAAACGGCCGCCGGTGTGGCTGCGGGCGCAGACTCGCGACGTGGACCGCCTCTGCGGCGAACTGACCAAGGCCGACATCAAGGTCGAACGGCATGCGCGGATGAACAACGCGCTGAGCATCAGTTTCAGCGGCCTGAATTTGCGAACCCTGCCGGCCTTTGCCGAGGGCCGTTTTGAAATCCAAGACCTGGCGTCGCAGACGGTGGCGCAGCTTTGCTCACCGCAGCCTGGCGAACAGTGGTGGGACGCTTGTGCCGGCGGCGGCGGCAAGACCTTGCATCTGGCCTGGCTGATGGGCGGCAAGGGTAGTGTCATGGCTACCGACATCCGCCTGCACAAGCTTCAGGAATTGAAGCTGCGTGCCCGGCGGGCGCAATTTCCCAATATCCGCTGCAAAGAGTGGCAGGGCGTACCCGTGCCGCGTTACCACAAGCTTTTCCATGGTGTGCTGGTGGATACCGCCTGTTCCTGCTCCGGTACCTGGCGGCGCAATCCCGATGGCCGCTGGACCAGCACGACGGCCGAGCTTGACGAATTCAATGCCTTGCAGACGAAACTGCTGACCAACGCCGCCGACGCTGTTATGTCCGGCGGCACTTTGGTCTATGCGACCTGTTCCATGTTCAAACGGGAAAACCAGGACGTGGTTGGGCAGTTCCTGGAACAGCACCCGGACTTTGCATTGGCGCCGTACAACTGTCCGCTTACCGGCATTGACTGTGACGGCATGCAGCAACTGTGGCCTTGGGACGGCGATTGCGACGCGATGTTCATGGCTAAAATGCGCCGCAAGTAGTTGCGCCGCTGGGCATTGGATCAATGCGTAGGGTGGATTGCGTTGTGCTCGGGCATGGCTGTTCCCTACGAATCTTGGTCGGGATTGGGATAGGGCACAATGCTGCCATTGAAGCTGCGGAACAAGGGTGTGCCCTGCTCGTCATAACCGGCGGCGCAATCGGGTTCGAGGCGGATTTTTCCGCCTGCGTCGGGCAGGTCGAAGGCGAAGGCGGGGAGGGCGAGGCCGCTGGTGTTGCCGCGGAGCTGGTTCATGATGTCCAAGCCCTTGCGGATGCCGGTGCGGAAATGGGTCGTGCCGGCGACGGGATCGCCGTGGAAGAGATAATAAGGTTTGATCTTGATCTTCAGCAGGCCGGTGAAGAGCTGGCGGAGGGTCTCCGCGTCGTCGTTGACACCGCGGAGGAGCACGCTCTGATTGACCAATGGCAGGCCGGCTTTGAGCAGACGGTCGGCTGCCGCCGCAGCTTCGTCGCTCAGTTCCCATGGGTGGTTGAAGTGTGTGGCAATCCATAGCGTCTTCGGGTTTTGCGACAGCATGGCGCAGAGGTCGGCGGTGATACGTTGCGGCAGCGTCACCGGCATGCGGGTGCCGATGCGCAGGACTTCCAGCTGCGGCACGCTCGCAAAGGCGTCGAGGATGCCGCCGAGGACGTCGTTCGTGAGGGTCAGCGGGTCACCGCCGGAGAGCAGCACTTCGCGGACCTCGTGATGCCGGCGCAGGTAGTCAACGGCAGCGGTCAGTTCAGCGGCGCTTGGCGGCGGCAGTGCGTCATGCCAATGGCGTTTGCGCATGCAGTGTCGGCAGCGCACGGCGCAGGAACTACAGCAAAGGAAGAGGGCGCGGTCGCGGTAGCGGTGTACCAGCCGTGGCGTGGGCGAGCTTTGTTCCTCCGCCAGCGGGTCAGGTCGGGCGTCGGGACTGTCATGGAGTTCCTCGGGGTGGGGCAGGCACTGGCGCAGGATCGGATCGTTGGGCGAGGCGCTGCGCGCAAGACTGAGGTAGTAAGGTGTTACCTTGGCTGAGTAGCGTCGCAGTGCTTCGGTGCAGGTGCGCTGCCAGTGTTCAGGCAGGCCAAGTAGCTGGGCGAGCTCGGCGCCGGTGGTGACGGCGTGGCGCAGCTGCCATTGCCAGTCGTTCCAGTCGGCGACCGGTACCTCGGAATAAAGGCGGGATGGACGTGTCATGGGGGCTATTCAAAAAGGCGGTGGCCCGATTAAGGCTGCGGCGCAAGTGGAGTTTTTTCCTAAAGGTCTGGATTTATGACCATGGCGTAATATAGTATTTTTTCCTTTTTTTCCGACAGCCCTGGCAGGAACTTGCCCGTTCAGCAGGGATTATGGAAGAACCTCCAGGGATTAATGCCATCAAAAGAGTGAGTTTTCCGAGGAGTCATTGTGGACAATTCTACCCTTGCCTTAACTGTCACGCGTACGGAAACTGCGCCTTGCTGCTGCGAAATCAGCATTGAGATACCGCCGGAGCGTGTTCAGAAAGTCTATGACAGTGTAGTGGCGAAAGTGAGTCGGCAGGCGAAGCTGCCGGGTTTTCGCGCGGGGAAGGTTCCGCGGGCCATGCTGCTTAGCCGTTATGGGAAAGAGATCGAAGCGGAGACAATTGAGCAGTTGATGAGCACAAGTCACCGCGAGATGGTCAAGAAGGAGAAGCTTGAGCTGGCCATCAGTCCCGAAGTGCTCGACGCGGAAGGATTGAGTCTTGAGCTTGGTCAACCCTTTACCTTCAAGATCAAGTGCGAGTACATTCCGGAGATAACCTTGCCGGAGTACAAGGGACTGCATTTAAGCCGCGAAGTAGTGGTGGTTGGCGATGAGCAGGTTGATGAGTACATTGACAACTGGCTGCAGGCCCGCCAGTCCTTCGCGAAAGTTGAACGTGCGGCGCAGCAACAGGACATGCTGCAAGTCAGCTACAAGGCCCAGTTGCCCGAGAGCTTGGAAGTGCCGGAGAAGAGCAAGTATCTCGTTGAAGCCGAGAATACCTGGCTGGTGCTGCGTGAGCCGGAGATGCTGCCGGGCGTGATGACCGCGCTGGTCGGCGTCAGTGCCGGCGACGAGAAGGACATCACCTTGACGTTCCCGGCGGATTACCGCGAGGAGTGCCTGGCCGACAAGAGTCTGCCTTATCATTTCAGCATCAAGGAAGTCCATGGCCGCCAAGTGCCGGAATTGACCGAGGAGCTGGCAAAGGAAGCCGGCACGGAAGGCATCGCCGATCTGCGCGCCAAGGTCAAAAGCAGTATTGAGGGGCAAGAGAAGCGCAGGGGCGACATGCAGCTGCGTGAACAGCTGGTGAATACCATCCTCAGTGGTCTTGATTTTCCTCTGCCGCCGACTGTCTTCAGGCAGGAGAAGGAAAGCCTGCTGAAGCAGTACTATGAACAGGAAACGCGTGGTGGCGCCAAGCCCGAAGAACTGCGCGAAAAGAGCCAGGAGATGGCGGCGCGGGCCGAGGGCGAGGCCGCCGCGAGGCTTCGTCGGCACTACGTTCTTGACGCCATTGCCAAGGCCGAAGATATTGCGGTTGAAAACCGCGAAATCAGCTCAATGGTGAGCTATTTTGCCCGCTATGAGCAGGTCAGCCCCAAGATCATGGTCAAGCGAATGCAAGAGAGCGGCCAGATCCCCAGCTTGATCGCCAATTTGGTTGAAAACAAGACCATTGACCAGCTCCTGAGCTGGGCTGATATTGCTGAAGTGCCCGCCGCTAATGCCGGCAAGGGCCAAGCCTGAGCGAGCGCTGCGGCGATGGATAGGGAGTTGAGCGCGCCGCTGCCGGGCGCAGGCGCAGCCCGATTGCTGTCGGCTGTAAGGACACCATAGGAGAGACGACAGGAATGAGCAAGACAAGCGAATCACCACGAAACAACATTTACATGCCTTTCGTGCTGGAACAGACGGGGCATGGCGAGCGCCAGTACGACATCTATTCACGGCTGCTCAAGGACCGCATCGTGTTGCTGGGCACGCCGGTGGACGACACAGTCGCGAACCTGCTGGTCGCTCAGTTCCTGTTTTTGCAGAACGAGGACCCGAAGAAGGACATTGAGCTCTACATCAACAGCCCCGGCGGCAGCGTATCGGCCGGCCTGGCCATCTACGACACCATGCAGATGCTCAGCTGTGATGTGCGCACCTACTGTGTCGGTCAGGCCGCAAGCATGGCGGCCATTCTGCTGGCCGCCGGCGCTCCCGGCAAGCGCTTCGCTCTCCCGAACGCGCGCATTATGGTCCACCAGCCATCCGGCGGTTATGAAGGCACAGCGGCGGATATTGACATCCATGCCCAGGAAATCCTGCGCATCCGTACGCTCCTCTATGACATCCTGGCCAAGCACAGCGGCAAGAGCGCTGAACAACTGCGCAAGGACAGCGAACGGGACTTCTTCCTTTCAGCCGACGAAGCGAAGGACTATGGCCTGATTGATCAGGTCATGGCGCCCCGCCGTTGAACAAGCAGTCTTCACCGGCGCTGATAGCCTGGTAGCGACGATTCATGGGAACATTCAGATTTTATGGCTAGGACAAAGAGAACACAACCACAGGCCTTTTGTTCCTTCTGCGGGCGTGAGCGTTCGGAGGTCAAGCAGCTGATCAACTCGCCGTCGGAAGATGCCCATATTTGCAACGACTGCGTCGAGGTGTGCTATGAGGTGTTGCTGGACATACCCCGCGAAAGGCGCCAGTCTGAGAAGGAGAAGAAGTTTTTCGTGCCGGAGCTCATCAAGCCCAGCGAGATGAAGAAGCATCTTGACGACTATGTGGTTGGTCAGGACGATGTCAAGCGGGTGCTGTCGGTGGCGGTGTATAATCACTACAAGCGCTTGCGTTATTTGCGTGACCACCAGGCGATGTCACTGGAGGTTGAGCTCGAAAAGAGCAATATTCTGCTGATTGGGCCAACGGGCTCGGGCAAGACGCTGATGGCGCGGACCTTGGCCAAGAAGCTCAACGTGCCCTTTGCGATTGCCGACGCGACGACCTTGACCGAGGCCGGTTACGTGGGTGATGACGTCGAGAATATCCTGCTGCGGCTGATTCAAGCGGCGAACTACGAGTTGCCGAAGGCGCAGGTGGGCATCATCTATATTGACGAAATTGACAAGATCGCGAAGCGTTCTGAGAATGTGTCCATTACGCGTGACGTGTCCGGTGAGGGCGTGCAGCAGGCCCTGCTGAAGATACTGGAGGGCACGGTAGCCAACGTGCCACCCAAGGGCGGTCGCAAACATCCGCAGGAAGAATACATCCAGGTTGACACGACGAATATCCTGTTCATCTGCGCCGGCGCCTTTGTCGGCCTTGATCAGATCATCAAGCGCCGTATCGGCAAGCGTGTGTTGGGCTTTGGCGGCAACCTGGAAGAGGACAATGCGAAACCTGGTGACGACAACGAGGAAAACATCATGAGTCGGGTTGAACCTGAGGACCTGCTGAGGTTTGGACTCATCCCTGAATTTGTCGGTCGTCTGCCGGTGGTCACGGCTCTGCGCGAATTGAATCGCGACGATCTGATAGTCATCCTGACTGAGCCCAAGAACGCCTTGGTCAAGCAATACCAGGCGCTCTTCGCGATGGAGGATGTCGAATTGCAATTTACCGCCGGCGCCATTGGCCGGATTGCTGATCTGGCGGTGGCCAAGGGCACGGGCGCACGGGGGTTGCGGGCGATTATGGAGGGCATCATGCTTGACGTGATGTACACTCTCCCTGAAACGCCCAGGAAGCCCAAGATAGTCGTAGACGAAAAGATGATTGAACGCCTGACGTGAAGTCAGTGCAGGCTATGGAGGCGAAGATGAGGACATGTTGTCGCGGCATGCTCATCTTCATGCTGTTTATTTCCATCCTGCCACTGGCCGAGGCCGCGCCGCGGAAGAAGCCCAGCATTCGCTATGTGGAGCAGGGCGGGGTCAAATATCTATACCTGCGGGACATTGCGGCATTCTATGGCATGCGTTACAACCCCGGCGCAGACGGGGCGGTGTTGAGTTCAAAGTACTCGACCATCACCTTTACCTGCCCAAGCCGGGAGTTTACGCTCAATGGCGTGAAGGTCTACGCGGGTTTTCCCGTGCGCAAGAGTGGTGACGAGTATCTCCTGGCGTCGCTGGACCTCTCGAAAATCCTTGACCCAATTTTGCGTATTGGCACTTTGCCGCGGCGCCGGGTCCGGCACATCGTCATTGATCCGGGGCACGGCGGCAAGGACGTCGGCGCCATCTGTGGCGAGCATCGCGAGAAGGACATCAATTTGCAGGTGGCCTTGCGGCTGGGCAGGAAGTTGCAGCAGCGTGGTTACAAGGTAAGCTACACGCGCAGCAGAGACGTGTTCGTCACTCTCGCCGCCCGGCCACGATTGGCGGAGAAGGTCAAGGCCGACCTTTTCATCAGTCTGCACTGCAATTCAGCGGCAGCGAGTGTATCGGGCATTGAAGTCTTTGCCGCCACGCCGCAGAACATGCCGGCGACCGGCGCCGGCAAAGCCGAAAGCGCCGCCTGTGCCGCAGATAAATTCTGCAAAGAGAATGCCTATTTCAGTTTTTATGTCCAGAAGAAGTTGCTGGAGAAGACCCGCGCGACGGATCGCGGTGTGCGGCGGCGGCGCTTTTATGTGATTCGCGAGCTGAGCTGTCCGGGCGTGTTGATTGAGATGGGTTTCATCAGCAATGCCGATGAGCGGGCGCGGCTGCTGCAGGCCGCCCACCAGGAGCAGATCGCCGACGCTATAGTAGACGCGGTGAACCTCTATCGCAATTCATCCGCGCCACTGTTGCCGCGCAAGTAGTGCAGGCCGGTGTTGCAGCGGTCGGCGGTTCAGCAAGCCGCCGTGCTTGTATGTGTTTCACCTCGCGTCACAGCAAAAAAGGAGAGACAGTCATGGCATTGGTAGACGATTGCGCATTTTGCAGGATAATCAAGGGCGAAATACCTTCCGCAAAGGTCTACGAAGACGAGCTCGTGCTGGTTTTTCTGGATATCGCGCCCTTCAATTTCGGGCATAGCTTGATTGTGCCGAAGGATCACCATCATAGCGTTACGACATTGCCGGCGGAGTATCTGGCGCGCATGATGAGCATAGCTGCGCGGGTCGCGCCTGCGATCATGCGGGCAACGGGCGCCGAGGGCTTCAATCTCTTCCTCAACAATGGCTCGGTGGCCGGCCAAGTCGTGCCCCACAGCCATTTGCACATCTTGCCGCGCTTTGCCAATGACGGTGTTATTATCCAGGCCGCTAGCAAGAAGTACGACAACCCGGCGGCGATGCAAGAGCTGGCGACGGAAATTTCAGCCAAGGTGAAGGCGTGATGGAGAGCGACGAACATCACGCGCGGCTGCAGCAGATATTAGCCAAGGACCGCCGTTTCCCGATCGAGGCCTATCTCTTCATTGAAGAAGTGGTGGCCCGAGCGACTCGGGAGCTGCGCAGCAAAGGCGAGACCGGCATCGCCAAGCATATCAGCGGCCAAGAGCTGCTCATGATTGCCCGGAAACTGCTCTTGCAGCGATACGGACCCTTGGCCATTGACGTCCTGGAGTCGTGGAATATCACGCGCAGCGACGATTTTGGCGACATCGTCTTCAACCTTGTTGAGGTGGGGCTACTGGGCACCAGCCCCAATGACTCCAAGAGCGATTTCGCCGATGTCTTTGATTTTACAGCGGCCTTTGTGGAGCCCTTCGTCGCCCGTGGCCCCAAGCCGCAACTGCCTCTGCTTGATGTGAATGAATGAGAATTGCCCGAAGCGCGTCGTCTTTGGGTTGGAAGGGCGAAAATTGATGGCTGAAGCTACGTCGAGTATGGATTTTACGATTGAATACCCCAGTGCGGGCTGGTCCTTGCGTCATCCGCTGGATGCTGTCAATGGCCCGCGGCACCTATGCGTGGATGGCCACGAGCTGTTGCATAGCTTTCTGGCCGCCACGGATGCATCGGCCGTTGACGCGTTGGTGTTGGACAAAAGCAGGATTTTTCACAAAGGCGGCAGCGCGGTTTTTGAGAGCGTGGGGCATTTTCAGCGACAGGACCAACATCAGGTCCGGCAAATCATCCGCTACGCCGGTAATTGCGGGCGCATTACGCTTGACTTGCACTGGGGCCGAGGCAATAGCAAGTCCGGCGTGATCATGTCCTTGCTGCGCTTGCCCGGCGAATGGCGACGCATGCTGATCATTTCGCCGACTGACGGCGAGACGCAGCCGGCCTGGCGCGAGCTGCTGCCCGGTCAGGGCAGCAGTTGGCAGGAGGTGCCGCTGTCCATGATCTTTGAAGACCACGCAGGTCGGCGGGTGGAATACTCCACTGGCTTTGATTTGTGGCGCTGGCATCACGGGCTGGGCGTGGCCCAGGCGCAGATGGAATATTCACTACGCGTCAGTGAGGACGAGTTGCTTTGCTATCGGCTGCTGCTGCCCGCCGGCGCCGGCTTGGAACCGCA
>JAAZKQ010000615.1 GCA_012799755.1 Lentisphaerota bacterium
CCCTCTACCCAGGGCGGCGCACACTTTCAGTGTGCTTGCCCTGGGCTGGTATGTTTTGCGCCTTCAGCGCTTCTGCCGCTTCACGGCGATGAAATGCCGCGAAGGCAAAAGGCGGTTTTGCTGAAGCACAAAGCGCTATGAAAAAATAGTTAAATGAAGAGTATTGGTTCCATCGGTCTCAGGCGTCCCCTGGGACTGGCCAATATCAATGAATGACCGACTACTACGGGCGGCGGCGCTTTGTGTCCGCCTTGCTTGACCGCTATGTTTTTACACCGTATGTTCTTGCGTTGTATGCTGAATGGTGGCATCCGGTTCCCGACCAAGCTCAGCGCACAGCCAATGGAAGGAAAACAACAATGGCAACGAAGCAACTGGCAATTCACGGCGGCAAGCCCATCGCCGAGGGACAATTCATCCATACTGCCTGGCCACCGGTTTGCGAGGCGACAGCTGAGAAGCTCAAGCAACTCTACCTGTCTCGGGCGTGGTCATTCAACAGTCCCAAAGAACAGGAGTTTGAGCAGGCCTTCGCGGCTTATCACGGCGCCAAGCACGGGATTTTCATGACGAATGGCACCGTCACGCTGGAATGTGCCCTCAAGGTCGTCGGCGTCGGCCCGGGTGACGAAGTGATCGTGCCGGCGCTGACCTGGATCGCCACGGCCGCCGCCGTGAAATACGTCGGCGCCAAGGTGGTCTTTGCCGATATTGAGCCGACGACGGCCGCTCTTGATCCTGCCGACTTCGAGGCTCGGATCACGCCGCGGACCAAAGCGGTGATTCCCGTCCATCTCTATGGTGGCATGGCCGACCTTGATCGCATCATCGCCATTGCCAAAAAGCATAACATTGCCGTCATTGAGGATTGCGCTCACATGCAGGGTGGCAAATGGCGTGAGCGCGGCGTCGGCTCCTGGGGCGATGTCGGCTCCTTCAGTTTCCAGCAAAGCAAGACCCTCAGTGCCGGCGAAAGCGGCATCTGCCTGACCAACGATGACAAGCTTGCCGAGCTGCTTTATCGGGCGAAGCACATCGGCTATTCCCGCTATGACCAGCAGGGCCAGGCCGGCACCCCGCCACCGCCCGGACTGCTTTGCCACAACTATCGCGGGCTTGCTTTTTGTGCACAGATCCTGCTTGACCAACTTGAGGGGCTATCGGCTGTTATTGAGCGCTACAATGCCTTCACCGAGCGCTTCCGTGAACTCAGCCGCGATATCGCCGGCTTCCAGCCCCAGGCGCCCGGACGCATGGCCTCGCCGCAGGGATACTATGCGTACGGACTGATCTTTGCCGGCCCTGAATGGGACGACGTCCCCAAAGCCCGCATCCTTCAGGCATTGCGGGCGGAAGGCATCCCGGGCCTCAACGCTACCTACGGGCCGGTTTACAAGCATCTCCTGTTTAATCTGAACGCGGAGGACTATCGCAATGACGGCTGCCCGGTCGCCGACCGCCTCTGTGAACGGATGATTGTGCTGATGCACCAGCATATGACCCATCGCGCCAATGCCGATCTACTCGCCGGCGCTATCCACAAGATCGCTGAAAACCGAAAGGAGCTGTGTGAATGTTAAAAGCGGGTTTTGCGAAATATGACATTACGCCCCGGGCAGGCGTCAGCCTCTATGGTTTTGGGCCTTACTTGAATCGGAACTCCATCGCCGTGCGCGATTATCTTGAGGCCCGCGCCGCCGCCTTCGCCTTGGACGGGAAGATGGCAGTCATCATCGGCTGTGATTTGTGTACCCTGCAGGCGGAGACCTGCGCGCGGGTGCGCGACATTATCATCGCTCAGGTGCCGGGGCTGACGAAAAAGGACATCTTGATCAACATGAGCCATACCCACTCCGGCCCGGCGACCGTCTTCAGTGACCGCGGCTGGGGCACGCCGGACCCACCCTATATGGAAATTCTTCCCTATAAAATTGCCCAAGCGGCCATTGATGCCGTGCAGAACCTGGAGGAGATGACAGTTTCCGCCGCGCTGGTGCCCTGCCGGCATATCGGCTTGAACCGAGTCTATGACCGGGACGCTCCGCCGCTGGCCGAAGTGCTCAAGGAAGATTGGGAACCCGCTCACCCGGAACTGACTGATACCGAATGTCGTGTCATCCGTTTCGACAACAAACAGGGCGAGCTGAAGGGCTTTATGGCCTATTTCGGCTGCCATCCCGTCGTCTGCTGCCAGAAAACCCGCTACATTCACGGTGACTATCCCGCCATCGCCATCCATAATCTGATGCGCGAATATCCCGGCTCCATCGGTGTCTTCCTGCAAGGCGCCCAAGGCGATGTCAATACCGGCTGTGTCCACAAGGAGGAAAACGAATCGCTGCTTGCTCTGGACGTTTTCGCCGCCCGCTTCGCCAACGCAATCCGCAAGGGCCTGGTCGCCGCTACGCCTTTGCAGATCAATCAGCTGGCTACCGCATCGCAGAACGTTGAATTCAGTACCCGCAAGGACTTCACCTTGGAACACCTGAAGGAATTGCAGGCGGAGTTTGAAAAAGTATTGCATACGCCTGAGGCCAGCGACGCCGATCGCGAGGTACGGATGAAGACCGTCTATTATTTGGGCGTAAAAAGGATGATTGCGCAGCTGGAATCGGGCGAGAAGCCGGTCATCACGGCGGAGGTCCAGGGCATTCGCCTGGGCCCCCTGGCATTTTTGGGCGCGCCCTTCGAAATCATGCAGGCCATCAAAAATGACACCGTTGCCAAGTTGCGGGCACCCATGCCCATGGTGATGGGGCTGAGCAATGGCTCTTACGGCTATGCGCCGGATCAGCGCTCACTCGACGAGGCGAAGACGTCGGCCCGCAGTGGGGGCTACGCGGCGACCATGGTGCCACTCATGCATGGACGTCTGCCCTATGCCAATATCCATGACGAATTGGTGAATGCCTTCACCCATGTCGAGGCATTGCTCTTTCCCTCGGCGTGAATTAAAGAAGAGGTCAGCGGTCAGTAACCACCCCGGTGGAGAATACACCAGGGACAATTTGCAGAAAACCCACAGCTAGTCGCTGCCCAGCCATTGAGTGGCAAACCGGGCGGCGGGTTTCATAGGAGCCATTGATATGCCGTTACCGCCGGCGTCCCCACCCAGTCTGAGTGCAATGCTCTTCACATAAGAGCCAATATAGATCTTGACGAACGTTCAACTCATATAAGAGCCATTGATGTCCGCGTCGGCAAGGCACGCTGAAGGCGTGCCACATACTAGCCCAGGGTTGCGCCTGTGGCGCAACCCTGGGTGA
>JAAZKQ010000616.1 GCA_012799755.1 Lentisphaerota bacterium
CTTCAGCGCTTCTGCCGCATCGCGGCTATCTGGCCGTTTGCGGGGTCATGTCACGCCGCGGGTTGCAATGCCAAGTGCCCGTAGCTGCCTGGCGCTTGCGAAACGATGGACAATATGGACATTATGGACACGATGGACGACAACATCTGCTCGCTCGCCGTCCATACTGTCCATACTGTCCATAGCAACTTGCGGGAACAACAATTATCCATGGCTGGCCGAGGACGACTGAAGCGCCCGCCAGCGAGCCGTGACAGTTGCATGGGCGGCTGGGCGCATTACAGTGTGCAAGCCAGAGGAGGATGTCCAAAACCAGGAGGCCCTTGCAATGACGATTCGAATTATGCCCATTATTCTGGCAGTGGCCTGCGCCGGCTGCTTGAACCTGCAACAACAACGTACACCTGAGGAAGCGACCATGGCATCATTACGCGACGCGTATCAAAATCTCCGTTTCCCAAAATCTGAGTATGGCGGCGAGGCGCCACGTCCAGAGTGGTGGCTCTGCCGGCCGGAGGAAGTCGCCGATATCTGCCTGGGCGTCAAGAAAGGCCGCTGCGAGGTCATCGGCCAGACGGCGGCCGGCTTCCCACTCTTCGCCGTCTTTTATGGCCAGTTTGACGACGGCGGGCCGCGACAGAGCACCTGGGCGGCATCGTCATCATCGGACGCCTACGAATGCTATTATGGCAAGCCGGAGAAGCAGACGATTATCTGGGCGACGGGCTTCCATGGCGCCGAGCCGGAAGGCGTGGTCGCAACGCTGAACATGATACAACTGCTGGAGACCGGCAAGGACCTGCGCGGTCGCAGCTACCCGAAACTGCTGGAGCTTATACCGCAGTTCCGCATCATTTTCCTGCCCTGCGTGAACATGGACGGTCGGGCTATCTCGCAAGACCACCTGCAGGGAACTGACAAGGTGACCTTTCGCAAGGCCTGTCAAGGTGAATGGCTTGACGGCCGGCCCATTGAGTGGCGGGAAAGCAAGCGCTACTTCCCCCTGCCGTTGGATCGCGTCAAGCATCCCGGCGGCTACCCCAATGCCGACGGCTTCAACATCATGCACGATGCCACCCCGGGCAATATCCGCACGCCCGAAGCACGCGCCATGCTGGCGCTCATTGAGCGCTACGCGGCGGATTTCTTCTTCAACGGCCATTCCTGCGAAGGCAAGCCCTTCATGATCATGCCGTCAGAGATCAATTACCAGGCACATGTCGAGCGGGGTCTGGAATTGGCCGACGCCGTCAACGCCCGCTTGGTCGAGGCCGGCCTGCGCAGCGGCATGCCCAAAAAAGCCCCAACGCGGACCATCAACTTCAACAGTCTCGTGTCGCTCACCAGTGGCGGTTTGGCGCTGGCCAATGAGCTCAATTCATGGGCGGATAGCTTCGACGATATGATCGAACCCAATTTCATCATCATGGAGGTCATCCTCGAAAGCGCGCTCGAAAAACCTCTCGCCGACCGTTCAGCCCTCGTCCGCTGAGAATAAGGCGACACGCGGAGAGGTCCTTTGCCACCGTAAACACAGCGCGCCCCGGTTATGCAGCCACTGCACGACCGGGGCGCGTTGGCGTTGTATAACTTTTGTCTCTTCAGCGTCCTGTTTTTTTCGCTTGCAGGCGCTTCATGAAAGAGACGAAAGCGGGGAAGACCACGTCGGGCTCGGCCAGATCGGGATGCCATTTCTTCTCCCATTCCAAGGAAAAGAAGCCCTTGTACTTGTCATCCAGAAGCTGCTTGATGATCTTCTCCAGCGGGATGTCGCCTTCGCCGACCATGCAGAGTTTGAACTGACCGTCCTCGCCGCGCTTGTGGTCCTTGATATGGACATGCTTGAGCTTGGGTTTGATCAGCTGATAGAAGGGCATGAAGTCGTCGCCGCAGACCTTGTCGCTGTGCTGGACATCCCAGAGGATGCCGAAAGCCTTGTTGTTCTTGAGGGCCTTGACGATGGGCTCAATCACCTCCACGCTGTTGAAATTGCCGTGGATTTCCAGATTGACGCCGACGCCTTTGGCCGCGCCGTAGTCGCTGAGCTCCTGGAGGGCGGCGATGACGCGCTGGATAATGGCGTCGCGTTGATCCGGCTCCTTGATCTGGTCGCCAAAGACACGGATGGCGGGAATGCCCATGCGCTGACAGACGTCAATGGCGCGCTTGGCCGTGGCAATGTTGTTGGCGCAGCTCTTCTCATCATGGAAATTGGCCGAGGTGCCGAAACCGACCCATTCCAGGCCGAAGCGTTTCATCAGCTTCTGGGTCTCGGCCATGTTTTCAGGCATGAACCAGCTGATCTTATCGGCCTCCATCTCGCCGTCAAGGCCGCGGACTTCCAGGCCTTTGACGCCGCAGATGCTGAATTCCGTCAGGATTTTCATGAAATTCCACTCTGGGCATCCCAGTGTTGATATGGCCAGTTTCATAATCACTCCGTAGTTGTTTGCGCTTTGCCACGTGTTTGCCGGCGACGCCTTTGTGCCGCCGGCCTATGTGATTTGTGGGTGTAAAGACCTACATTACCGCGACAAGGGCGCCGATACAATCAGCCCGGCGAGCCAAAAGGAGCCTCGGCGGGCGGCGGAACAAGCAGTCCGGCGACGAAATGAAGGAGCGCGACGAAGCATGGCAACGAATCGTTATCAATCCCTGACGGCCCTCCATGAGGACTGGTCCCAAGTCATCATCACGGCGCACCGCGGCGCTAGTGGCTGTTATCCGGAAAACTGTGCGCTGGCCATGCGCAAGGCGGTGGACTGGGGCAGCGACATGATTGAATTCGACTTGCGCTTGACCAAGGACGGCGTGCCCATCCTGCTGCACGACGCCACCCTCGACCGGACTTCCAACTTGCAGGGACCGCCCACAAACTACAGCCTTGCAGAGCTCAAACAGGCAAACTTCTCCCACCAGAACGCCCCGGAGCAGCCGCCACGCCCCGCCACCTATGCGGAGATGCCCATCGCCAGTTTTGAGGACATTTTGCAGGAATTCCGCAGTCGCGTGGGCATGAATATCCAGGTCTACACCGGCGCGGCCGGCATCGCCGAAGTCTGCCGGCTGTATTTGAAATACGACATGGTTGATCACGGCTATCTCACCTTGGCCTCGCTGGATGAAATCAAGGCCGTTCGTGCTATCAATCCGGCTATCGAAATCTGCTATACGCCGCCGTGGAAGGAACGCGGTACGCCCGAACAGCTGCGCTTCTGCAAAGAGCTTGGTTGTCGCTTTGTGCAACCGGTCGCCGCGCACAGCGGGCCGGAATGCTACGCGCTTTGCAAGGAACTTGGTCTGCGCGCCAATGCGTTTTATTCCGACACAGATGTCGGCAACCGCCGTCTTCTCGAACAAGGCGCCCCGGGCTGGCTCAGCAATCGCGCCGACATCGGCCTGTATACCGTCGGGCGCTGAAAAGGCGCGGCAGAGGTCATCCGCAAAGGGGTACGCGGTGATTTTTGCCTGTCGCAAGCGTTTTCATCAGCCTTTTAGCCGCAAAATAGATATGATTATCCCACAAACAACGGTGAAAAGTGCGACCTCTGCCTCCGGCAACTGACACTGAGCCGAAAAGGGATAGGTGGGGGAGCGCAAGGGGGAGGGAAGGGCCCACCGGGTCCTTTCCTCACCCTCGCAAAACCCAATTATGCTTTTCGGACAAGTTCCAATCAGTCAATCCGTACGCAGCGCTGCGATGCTGAAATCAGCGACAGCCGTGGCGCTTTCCGCCAGCAGCTCAACGCGGCGCGGCCACAGCCCCAAGCGGGAGGTGACCATAGTCTGCCGGCCGGTGAATTCCGCGTCAAGGATACAGCCGCCCAGCTTGTCATCGCCAATCACCAGCAGGCGCAAATCGCAGGGCGCAGCAGGGGCAAGGGCATTTTCCCGGCAGAAATTGCGTCCGCGCATATGGGTATTTGGCAGCTTGCTGAAGCTCTTGACCTCGGGGTTTTGCGCACAGAGTTCGCGTGCGCTGGGCAGGACTTCGGCGAGCGCGTCATCGGGACACTGATCATGCCACTGGGCGCGACCGCGAGCAAAATCCAGCTGCAGTTCACAACATTGGCCGCCGTCGCCGTGGACGCGCAAAGCGAAGCGCCCGGGCGCCGTTGCCGACGGCGTGATGCGCAGGCTCAGCAGCAGCGACTGCTTGGGCAGATCATGGCTGAAACGGGATTTTTCCGGCCCGATAACGATATTTTCGGCGATGACCTCGGGCGGTGCCGTGTCGGGTGTGGCTTCGGGCGGCCACTTCATGCCCAGATTGCCATCAGGCAGTTGCAGCAGTTCGCGCAGTACCAGGTGTCCGCCCCAGCCATTGCCGCCGAGCCAACCGGCCAGGATGCGGCGGTCGCCGGTGAATGCCGCGACCATGGGCACGCCGAGGCCGTCGTAGAGATCGTGCCCCTCGGCGGCCAGATCACGGTAGGGGCCGAGTGGACCGACGTCACTGACAAAGAAGCCCGAGAAGCCGCCGAGGACGTAGTGGCGGCCACGCCAGGCAAAATAGCACTGACATTCGGAGCTGTTGCGCATGGGAGCGGTGCCGCCTCTTGGCGGAAATGACGGATTGACGCAGCGCCAGGCGCCGATGCGGTCGGACAGCCAGGTGCCTTCCAATCCGTAGCCGGCGAAGAGCAGCAGCTGCCCATCGGGCAGGGCGTAGATGCTCGGATTCTCGCAAGGATGAATGACCTCGCCGCTCTTGCGGAAGTTGATGCCGTCGTCGCTGAAGGCGCAGAGCGTGCCGGCGGGCACGCCGGGCAGCTTGTCGCGAGTGAAGACGCCGCTGTGCCCATGGGCGGTCAGGTATTCGTGTTGGACGCGGAGGGAGTCCCGCGCGGATGTGTCCATGCGCGTTGAGTGCATGCCATAAGAAAAGCAGATGCGGCCGTCCCAGAGAAATGGCGTGCCGGTGCCGATGGTTTCCCATTGCTCATCAATGCCGATCGCCGTGGGGTGCTCCGTCCAATGCCGCAGGTCGCTGGAGGAGAGGTGGGCGAAGTAATGACCACCGCAGCCGAATTTGCTGCTGTGATGACGGCGGTCAAGCAGGTAGTAGAGATGAAAGACGCCGTCATGAAAAAAGGTCACGACGTCCCCAACCCAGCTATTGTGCCCCTCCGGTGTGAAATACTGCGCCCGCAAACCCGTCCGCGGCGCCGTTGCCGGCGGACGCCGCCCCGGGCAGGACAGAGTCGGCGCCGAGACGCCC
>JAAZKQ010000617.1 GCA_012799755.1 Lentisphaerota bacterium
GATTGCCGCAAGGCGCTGAGCGTCAGTTGTCGAAGGCAGGGGCTGAACTTTTCTCCGCTGTTTGCGTAGTAATCATGTCTATTTTATGGCTGAGGGAAGGCTGATAAAACGCTTGCGACAGGCAAAAATCACCTTGTATCCCTTTTCGGATGACTTCTTGGCTGCATGGGGAGTGTGGCGGGTTCCGAGTAATGGGCAAGTGAGTGCGGGGGGCGGCAAGGAGGGCCGTCCAGCCTCTGAGATTTATTGTGCTGGTGCTGTCTCGGTCTTGTTGCCGGCATCGGGCGGGGGGGGGATGTCGAGCATGGCAATCAGTTCGACCTCAATGCCGGCGGGGGAGATTTCTTCGACTTCAATGCCCAGGGGCAGGTTTGAGATGCGCACTTCTGCTTGGTATTTGCCCGGCGTGGTGGCATTGCTGAGATCAAGGAATGGCCGGAGCTGGTTGCCGTCAATACCGCCAAGGCTGCGGGAGAGACCGCGGAGGCGAATGGTGATGAGCTGTTCGGGCGGTGCCGCCAGGCGTAGATTGTTTTTGAGTGGCAGCATGACTGCGGGGCTGAGGCTGCTGAATGACTGCGAGGCGGTATTCAGGGTGTTTTCGACCAGGACATCAACGGTGACCTGGCTGGGGAAAACGCGGACGGCGATGTGAGGCTTGATGATGGCGCAGGGGACGCTGAAGCTCTTGGCGATGTCAGGGCTGAGCTGGAGGGGCTCCGTGCTGACTTCAGGGATGTTGCGGATAACTTGGGAGGGGCCGATGATGCGCACGGTTTTTGGTCGGCAGGTGGCGCTATATTCAAAACCGCTTTTAACTTTGCCCTGGGTGTTGATGTGGACCTTGAGCTCTTCCGGTACGAGAACGTCGAAGGGGATGGCCAAGTTGTTGGGCTGGAATGTCTTGATGTTGACGCGCAATGGCTTCTTCACCACATGGCGGTTGCGCAGTTTAAGATAGTAGATGCCGGAGTGTTCGTAGGTCGTGGGCAAGGTGACTTCGATCTGGAAGAGCTCGGGGTCCAGCTGAGTCATCCTGCTGGGGGTGCTGGCTTGGAGGTCAACCAGGAAGTTGTCTTCTTTCAGGTAGTATTTGCGCGTATCGTATTTGACTTTGACGCGGACCTGTTGGACGGGGACGACGCTGCGGAGCTGCATATCAACGAGTTTCCAGACGAGCAAGGCGAGGCAGAGCGCGATCAGCTTGCGCCAGAAGTCGTAGAAGAAGAAGCGGTGATGTCGAAATCTGTTCGCCATGGGGCTCACTCTTTCGGCTCCTCAGTGACAGGCTTGTTTTTTTTGATTGCCAGAGCCCCGAGCCACTGCATGGGCGACCACGAGGCGATGCGCGGCGCCAGGGCGGGGTCAGGCGGCAGCAACGCTTTGAGTTGCTGGCGGAATTGGTCAATGTTGTTCATGGTGCGCAGATGACCATTGTAGGCGATGCTGATGGCGCCGGTTTCTTCTGAGACGACGATGACCACGGCGTCGGTTTGTTCAGAGAGGCCGACGGCTGCCTGGTGGCGCATGCCGTGGGCGGAGCGGAAGTCCTCTTTTTCGCAGAGGGGGAAGACGCAGCCGGCAGCGTGGATGTTATTGTCGCGGATGACAACGCCGCCATCGTGGAGGGGCGTGCCGCTGTAGAAGATGGTTTCGAGGAGAGTGTTGTCAGCAAGCAGTGGCGCGTTGATGATCTTGCCGGTTTCGGCGTGGCTGTCGAGGCTGATTTTCTGTTCAATGGCGATGAGGGCGCCGGTGCTGCTGCTGGATAGCGTGTCACAGATGTCGCAGAGTATTTTGACCAAGGGATTTTCGAGGGTCTGGCCGCGTTTCTGCCAGTGTTGCGTGCGGAGATACTGGATACTGATAACGGTGAGGAGGCGGCGGATTTCATTCTGGAAGATGATGAGAACGATGAAAGGCATGAAATAGAGTATCTTCTGCAGAATCCAGCTGAGTACTGCCAGGTCGAGGATGAAGGTTGCCGTCTGGAGCAGAGCGAAGAGGATAAAGATGGACGAGAACATGACCATGCCGCGGGTGCCCCGCAGCCGCCGCAGAATCAGATAGAAAAGCGCGGCCAAGATGCCGATTTCAAAGGCGTTTTTGATGATCACGAAAAGTTGGTCGCGCATGGCGGGACTTTCGGGGCGTTAATCGGCTTTAGCGATGGCTTCGGCGACGATGAGGACATCGTGCATTTCGCGGACGTCGTGCAGGCGGATGACATCGGCGCCGAGGATAACGCTGGCGGCTGCTGCGGCGGCGGTGGCCCAAACGCGGTCCATGGGTTTTTCATGTCCGGTGATATGGCCGAGGAAGGATTTTCGGGACGGTCCCATGAGCACGGGGCAGCCCAAGGCGCGGAAGTCAGCGATGTGTTTGATGGTAGAGAGATTCTGGGCAAGGTTTTTTGCGAAGCCGATGCCGGGGTCGAGCATGAAGAACTCCTTGTCGAGGCCGGTGGCTGCACAGAGGCTGCGCAGTCGCTGCTGGAAGTAGTCGCAGATGGCTTGTGCGGCCAAGTCGCCGCGCTGGGCATCCGCCGGCAGGGGGCGGCTGTGCATGAGGATGGTGCCGACGCGGTATTTTTTGATGACGGCGATCATGCCCTCGGGGTCATTTTCGCCGGCGCAGACGTCATTGATGATGTTGGCGCCGGCTTGGATGGCGGCCTCAGCGACGGCGACTTTACTGGTATCAATGCTGATGGGCACGCTGAGTTGGCGGCTGAGTTCGCGGATGACGGGCGTGACGCGGCGTATCTCTTCGTCAATGCTGACGGGCTGGTGTCCAGGGCGGGTTGATTCGCCGCCGACGTCAATGATTTGGGCGCCATTCTGGGCGAGCTCAAGGCCGTGGGCGATGGCCTGGTCAAAATCAAAGAATTTGCCGCCGTCGGAAAAAGAGTCTGGGGTGACATTAAGGATGCCCATGAGCTGGGCTTGGCCGTTGTAGAGGATATTACGGTCTTGGAAGCGGAAGACGAGAGGGACAGTGGACATTATGGAGCGGCTCCGTGCAGATTGTCTAATTGTCTATTGGGAATGGGAGATTATCTTCTTGTTTTGCTTTGCTGCGCAGGCAAAAACTTAATACGCAGTCACTGATAAGAAAAGCACGGTGCTGTTTTTTTATCAGTGTTATGGTAATCAATCACTCTTTTGGACAACAATCCATCTTTCGTGTTTGCTATGTCGCACCCCTACAGGGTGCAATTTCGGAGGGACGCTCCACCCAGGGCGGCGCGCACCTTCAGTGCGCTTGCCCTGGGCTGGTATGTTTTGCGCTTTCAGCGCTTCTGCCGCTTCGCGGCCAGGGCGGCAGGCGCTCTTAGTGCAGTTTGCCGGAGCTGTGAATAACAATGGGTGACCGCTTACGCGTTGTGTGCGTGTGGCTGGCTGAGACTGCTTATGGGATGAATGATGACAGAGAAGGATGGCATGCAGGAAACTTATATTCTGGACACGAATGTGTTTTTGTTTGACCCCCAGGCGCTGGAGCATTTTCCCGGGAACCAGTTACTGATACCTCTTGAGGTCGTTGAGGAAATTGACCGTTTCAAGCATGACAGCACGGAAACGGGGCACAACGCCCGGCAGGTCGCGCATGTGATTGACCGTCTGCGGGTAAAAGGGTCTTTGCGCGACGGCGTTCGTCTGGCGAATGGTTCCACCTTGCGCATTGTGGCTGACGAGAACGCGGTGGTCGCGGGCGGCGATAGCCACGCGGCCGCGGCAATCCTGCGTCTGGGAAAGCAGTTTCAGGAAGCCGGATTGGCGCCGGTGATCATTACCCAGAATGTGAATCTGCGGGTGAAGGCTGACGCCTTGGGACTGGAGGCGCGCGACTACGAGCAGGCGCCGGTGCGCGACACCAACACGCTGCGCGGTTGGCAGGTGTTGGAGATGGAGGCCCCGCAGCTGGAGATGCTGCGGTCGGGACAGCCCTTGCGGCAGTTCCAGGGGCGTTTACAGCCCAACGAATACGTCTATGCCAAACTCAAAGGGCAGCCCAAGATCGCCTGTTGTGCGCGTTACTACGCCGAGAACGACGAATTGTGGCCTCTTGCGGACACGACGCGGGTGGTTTGCGGCATTCGCAGCCTGAATGTGGAACAGACGTTCACGCTGGACGCTTTGCTGGATGAGTCAATCAAGCTGGTGACATTGGCCGGCAAAGCCGGCACCGGCAAGACCTTGCTGGCCATGGCCGCCGGCTTGCAGCAGATTTTTGCCGACAATCGCTACCAGCGGCTGCTGGTTTTTCGCCCGACCATGCCGGTGAGCCGCGACCTGGGCTATCTGCCGGGTGATCTGAGCGAGAAGATGCGGCCGTGGATGCAGCCGGTGTTCGACGCGCTGGACTTCATTCGCTCGCAGGACAAGAAATGTCCGGCGCGGACCTTGCCCAATGACGTGATGAGCTGCCCGGAGATCAGCGTTGAGCCGTTGACTTACATACGGGGCCGCAGCATACCGAATCAGTATATCATCATTGATGAGGCGCAGAATCTGACGCCGTTGGAAGTCAAGACGGTGATCACGCGGGTGGGCGCCGGCAGCAAGATCATTCTCACTGGCGACCCCGATCAGATTGACAATCCCTATGTCAATGCCTACTCCAATGGCCTGACGCGGCTGGTGGACAAATTCTTGCCCAGTCCCCTGTCAGCGCATGTGACCCTGATACGCGGCGAGCGTAGCGAACTGGCCGAAACGGCCGCCATGCTGCTGTGAGCGACAGAATGTCGTTGGAGCGCTTGGGGCAAGGATGATCTGGCTGAGCTTTGGATTTTGCCAGGCGTTATCGCGTGGGCAGCCAGGCGCAACGCAGCGCATTCCACCCGCAGGTTCAAAACCATCAGGGTTTTTCTGCATTTTTGGCCGTGATGGCTTGTTCGATGATTTTGGCGGCGATGTTGGCTCGCGCGTAGAAATCATGGCTGTCGGCGTAAGCTCGGGCCTTTTCGGCGCA
>JAAZKQ010000618.1 GCA_012799755.1 Lentisphaerota bacterium
CCCAGGGCGGCGCGCCCTGCGGGCGCTTGCCCTGGGCTATCTTAGGCCGCGCCTTCGGCGCTGAAAACCAAAGGCAGCAAAAAATGGCTGTTATCAACGAGTGATTGGTTACGACGAGGGTTGGTGTTTGTGGTTCCGGCAAGCTGCACCAAGCGTGCCTGTGGCTGCCTGTAAACGACGGAACTATGGACAATATGGACAATATGGACAATATGGACACGATGGACGACGGGTATGTACCACCCTCGGCCATCTTGCCTATAATGTCCACTGAGTCCACCGAGTCCACTGAGTCCACCGAGTCCACCAAGTCCACCGGGTCCACCGAGTCCACCGAGTCCACCGAGTCCACCCCGCCCACCCGTTTTTCCTACGCCGTCACTTTTGGCGTTTTTCATCTCAGGCGTTGCGCGAGCATGGTCTGCCGTTGCATGGGCGTGTTGTTGTTGACGGCGATGGAGAGGGCCCGGCGCGAGCCAATGAGGATGAGCAGTTTCTTGGCGCGGGTCATGCCGGTGTAGAGCAGGTTGCGCTGGAGCATGACGTAGTGCTGGCTGAGCATGGGCATGATCACCACCGGGAATTCGCTGCCTTGTGATTTATGAACGGTGATGGCGTAGGCCAAAAGAAGCTGGTCGGCTTCCTGTTGCTGGTATTCCACGACGCCGATATCGAACTGCACAGTGAAGCGCTTGGCCTCATTGTCCACGAGGATGATTTGGCCCATTTCGCCGTTGAAGACGCCCTTGTCGTAGTTGTTGGAGGTCTGCATGACCTTGTCACCGGCGCGGAAGAGCTTGTTGCCGTATTGGAAGGAGGACTTGTTGACATCGGGCGGGTTGAGGGCCTGCTGCAAGCTAGCGTTGAGGGCGATGGTGCCGCATTCACCTTTGCGCATGGGCGTCAGAATCTGTACCTCGTTGCAGGGATCGTAGCCGAAGACCTGGGGGATGCGCTCAACCACCAGGCGGCTGATCATGGCGGCGGCCTGCACCGGATCATCCAGTTCGACCCAGTAGAAGTCACTGCGGATATGCTGCGGCACGCTGCGCAGATCGGGCAGGAGCCCTTGGTTGACCGCATGGGCGTTGGTGATGATGCGGCTGCCTTCCTGCTGCCGGTAGATTTCCGTCAGGTAGGTGACCGGCATCTTGCCGCAGTGGATCAGATCGTGGAGCACCGCGCCGGGTCCCACTGAGGGCAGCTGATCTTTGTCGCCCACGAGAATGACATGCGTGCCGGGGGCGACCGCCTGAAACAGATTGCTGGCCAGGGCGGTGTCAAGCATGGATGACTCGTCCACGACCAGGATGTCGCCGTTAAGGGGCTTGTCCGGCCCGTGGACGAAGGCGCGTTCCTGCGGGTCCCATTTGAGCAGGCGATGGATGGTGCCGGCGTCGCTGTTGGTGGCTTCGCTGAGACGCTTGGCGGCGCGGCCTGTGGGCGCCGCCAGTAGGATCTTCTTGCGCAAAATGGCCGCGCCGGCGACGATTTGGCTGACGACGGTGGTTTTGCCGACGCCGGGACCGCCGGTGATGATGCTGAAGCCGTAACTGAAGGCGTATTCGACGGCCTGGCGTTGGGCCTGATTAAGGCGCTTGAAGCCCTGGCCAAGGCGTTCGCGGGGCAGGCGCAGGCTGCGGGTGGGATTGCTGAGCAACACGCGGATGGCATGGGCGAGGTCCATTTCCGCCGCATAGAGTCGCCTGGGGAAGAACATCGGCGTGGGCTGGGGACCGCTGATGATGTCCATGACGATTTTGTTTTCCTGCACGGCGGTATTGAGGCCCTGTTCGAGGTCGGCGGCCTCGGCGTCAAGGAGTCGTTGAGCGGCGCTGAGAAGCGTATCCTTGTTGCAGCAGGTGTGGCCTTGCAGGCTGAGTTCGTCCAAGGCGAAGACCACGCCGGCGCAGAGCCGCAGGGGGCTTTTGGCGGCGATGCCCAGGCGCATGGCGATGCGGTCAGCGGTGAGGAAGCCCACGCCGTCGAGCTCATAGGCCAGGCGATAGGGATTGCGTTGAACGACTTCAGCGGCGATCTTGTCGCCGTAAAGGGCGACGATGCGTCCGCAGAGCGAGGGGCTCAGCCCCAAGCCCTGCAAGAATATCAGCGTTGAACGCAGGGAATTGCTGTCACGCCATGCCTGGCGAATTTCCGCGATGCGTTTTTTGCCGATGCCGGGCACCTCCTTGAGGCGTTCGGAGGCCTTGTCAAGGACGTCAAGGGTATCGGCGCCGAAGTGTTTGACGATGCGCGCGGCGTATTTTTCTCCGATGCCGGGGAGGATGCCGGAGGCCAGATAACGGCGGATGCCCTCTTCGCTGCTGGGCAGGATGGCATTGAAGCTGTTCACATAGAACTGCCGCCCGTGTTCCTTATGCATTTCCCAGCGGCCGGTGGCTTCAATGCGCTGACCTTCGAGGACACCGGGGAGCAGCCCGACGAGGGTCATTTCCTTATCGTCGTCATCGCGCAGACGGAGGACGCTGTAGTGGTTATCGGGGTTGCTGTAGATCACGCGCAGGACTTCGCCGCGTACAGTGTAATCCAGTGGCAGGAAGGCATCTTCGGCATTCGGGTTGCTAGCCGGCAGATAGTCGTCGGATGATTCGAAGTCGTTATACACGGCGTGCTGCTGGGTCTTGCGCGGATCAGGGTTCCTGGTGTTCGTTCTGGTGCTTGAGTGAGCGGGCGTAGTAGTCGTCCCAGGTTTCGATCTCGAATTCGCGGATCATGTCCATGGCGCTGAGCGTATCGTGTTCGGAAGTGACGAGGACGCAGCCGACTTGTCCCGGGTCTCTGACGGTGACCTCGCGGCGGTACTTGCGCTTGAGCGCACTGAGTTTCTCCCAGTTGTGGTCGAGATGGACGAGGCGGCAATCAAGATTGACCAGCGCACTGGTGTAGCGGAAGTAGTTGGTGCTGGCGGCGATCTTCTCCCCGAGGGGGTTGAGAATGGCGCATTCGTTATTACAGACTGCGCCGACAAAATGCGCTTGGCAGCTGTAGGCCCAGGTGGCCTGCATCAGACCGCCGTGATACATGGAGGAGAAGAGGATCAGATCCGGGCGCGAAGCCATGTACTTTTTGCGGATCGGCTCAAAATTGAGGTCGAAACAAATGGCGCAGCCGACGGTGCCGAAGTCGGTGTTGATGATCGGCGCGTCTTTGCCGTTGAGGATGCCATAGTTGGTGTATTCCTCGATCACGAGATGATTTTTGTTGTAGATGCCGGCGATTTGGCCTTGGCGGTCAATGATCTGGGTGGAGTTGCGCCAGGTGCCGTCTGGGAGTTCGCGGGCGGCCGAGTAGGCGATATAGCAGTGGTTTTCCCGCGCGGTTTCACACCAGAAGTCCCTGAGCTGTTCTTTGCGGACGCGGTAATACTCCAGGCGTTTGTCAGCGACGAGGTTGTTGTAACGGTCACTGGCCTCGGGAATGACGATAAGGTCGGGCTGCGTGGGCAGCACGGGCGCAATCTGGCGTTTCCAGAAGGCGATCATGCGTTCAACGCCCTGCTGGTAGCTGAGGGATGGGTCAAGGCTTTGCGAGGCCGGTCCGAGGGTGGCGATCATGCAGCGTCTGGCCATGCTGGATTTCCTCCGTGTTGTGGTGCTGGGCGGCATATTGTCCCACCGGGCGGTGGGACCTTGTCCTACAAAGTAACCCGGCGCGACGCCGACTGCAACAGCCAGGCACGCATTTACCCGTATTTGCATGGCGAATCTTGTAGAATCATCGCCAGGGACGATATTTCTTTCGCGCAGCGGCCCACGCGGGGCTGCCGCGCATTTTTTGAATTTCATCAGCAGGAGTATGAGCGATGGCCATGACCTACACCCCTGTGGGCGATTTGCGCAGCAGCGACAAGATCGTCCGCTGCCCGCAAAACCCGATTTTGTCTGCCAAGGATGTACCCTACGAGGCGTCTCTGATCTTCAATGCCGGCGTGACCAAATACCAAGGCCGCTACGTGATGGTATTTCGCAATGACTACGGCAAACGACCGAATTCAGTGCATCCGGCGGCGACCAATATGGGCTTGGCCTACAGCGACGACGGCGTGCATTGGCAGGTCCAGCCCAAGCCATGCTTTGACCTGCACAGCGAAGAGATCAGACGCGCCTACGATCCGCGTCTGACAGTCATTGACGGTAAGTGCTACGTGTGTTTCGCCATTGACACGCGTCACGGCATCTGCGGCGGTATCGCAGTCACTGAGGACTTTGACCGTTTCGACATCCTCTGCACGACGGCGCCGGACAATCGCAACATGGTGCTCTTCCCGGAACGCTGCCAGGGGCATTACGTCCGCCTGGAGCGGCCGTTTCCAGTTTACGGTCGTGGCGGTGGCAGTCGTTTTGATATCTGGTCGGCGGACTCGCCGGACTTGGTGTATTGGGGGCATCACCAGTTGGTGCTGGGTGTTGAAGACGTCCCTTATGCCAATGACAAGATCGGGCCGGCCGCGCCGCCGATCAAGACCGCCAAGGGCTGGCTGACCCTCATCCATACGGTGGATATTGACAAAAGCCGCGGCAAAAACGGCTGGGAAGACAGCTGGCAAAAGCGCTATTGCGCCGGTGTGATGCTGCTGGACTTGGCTGACCCCTCAAAGGTCATCGCCATGAGCAAGAAGCCATTGCTCGCGCCCGAGGCGCCCTACGAGACTGACGGCGGTTTCCGCAACGACGTGATCTTTCCTGGCGGTATGATTCTCGAAGACAGCGGCGAGGTCAAAATCTACTACGGCGCCGCCGATACGGTCGAATGTCTGGCGAGCATCCATGTGGATGACCTGCTCGCGCTTTGCGACTCGCCCCGCTGAACGTTGACACAAGCGATATAGCGAGAGCGGGAACAACAACGGATTGGAACAATTGTCGGGATTTTCGCCAACAACTGGAAAGAGCCGGAAGCTTGTATGGGGGCAATGCTCTTCACATAAGAGCCCACATAGATATTGACGAACGTTCAGCTCATATAAGAACCATTGATGTCCGTGCCGGCAAGGCACGCTGAAAGCGTACCACATACCAGCGGTGACTTTCATAGGAGCCCAGGGGTGCCCCACCCGAAATTGCACGCCTTCAGTGTGCAATTTCGGGAGACGCTTACCCAGAGCGGCGCCCCTGGGACGCTTGCCTTGGGTTGGCAGATAACATGAATTGAGTTGGATGCAAAAAGACCGGCGAGCATGGCCGCTGTGGCCCGTGCTCGCCGGTCTTTTTTTCAGGTGTGCTTGCTGATCAGTTTGCTGTGCCGGTGTAGGTCGGTTTCCAGAATCGGCTTTCATTGCCGTAATTGGGCACGGCGACCTTTTTCTTTGGGGCGACGTGCCCGTCGGCATAGATAACATTGGTGGCGTCGTTGTGGCGACCGATGACACGGTTGCTGGTCTGGGTGAAGTAATTGATGTAATAAGTTGACGTGCCGGCCAAATCGTCGCTGCATTCAACGATGATGGCGCATTCACTGGGTTGGACGTAGGAGGCGTCGGCTACATTCGCGCAATTGACATTCTGGCTGTAATGCCCTTGCAGACCAGCTATTGGCGAGCCCTTGTAGACGTTCTTGCTTGCCGATGGGCAGTTATAGCTTTTGACATCGCCGACGTATGAGTGATATAGCTCGCGCCAAGTGACCACGTTGGCATCTTCCGAGCTATTCCCAGACATGCTGCGTTGAACGCCGTCCGGCCACGTTATGGTGGCAGTCCAGTAGGTGCGGTGGCTGATAACTGTATTGTCGTCCATGTACATACGTGCACCCAGACCGACTTGCTTCATGTTGGAGGTGCAGGAGATCGCGCGTGCCTTTTCACGGGCCTTGGCTAGTGCGGGGAGAAGCATGGCGGCAAGGATCGCGATGATCGCGATGACAACGAGGAGTTCAATCAGGGTGAAGAGACGCTGCTTCATTGTTTGTCCTTCTAGTAGTGGAAAACTCAATACCCAAAGCTTAACAATGCTGCAATGACTATCATCGCAACGACAACATTATACTAATTAAAACTACTGCACACAATAGCTGAAGAGTAAAATGTTATTGTGGGACGGCTGCCAATGGTAAGCGGTCACTCATTGATATTCGCAACATAGCCGGTAAGCGGGCGCGTTTGGTGCTGTTTGCGGTGTCATGCCACGTTGCGGCTTCAAGCCCGCAGCACGACCGGAAGAATTCCGGTAATCGGTCACTCTTTGGACAACAACCCATTTTTCGTGTTTGCTATGTCGCATCCTTATAGGGTGCAATTTCGGCGGGACGCTCCACCCAGGGCAGCGCGCGCTTTCAGCGCGACTTGCCCTGGGCTGATATGTTTCGCGCTTTCAGCGCTTCTGCCGCTTCGCGGCCAGGGCGGCAGACGCTCCTCGTGCAGTTTGCTAGAGCTGCGAAGATCAACGGGTGACTGCTTACTGGCAATGAGATTATTTGTTACTGTGCTCAACACAGCTGCGTGATGCTGGTGTAGATTGTGAGATGCAACAACGCCGGCTGTCGGAAAGCCTGGTGTTGAGGACAACTGCCGTAGGTATTGGAAGGAACGAGAGATGATGTCAGTAAAGAGCTTTGTTCAGTTAGTGCTTGGCTTGGCGCTGTTGTTTGCGGCGACCTTGCGGGCCAATCCGGTCGCCGGTTATACGATCGCGGGGCGTGCCGACCGCGACCACGCGATATACCAGCTGGGCGAAGAGATGACTTTCACGCTGCGGCCTTTGCAGCCGGACGGCCAGCCCGCAGTCGGCAAGCTGGTCAAATGGGAACGTCGCGGTGATGACGGCATTAGTGAAGAGGCCATAGTCACTGTTGACAACGAGCCGATCATAATTAAAACCAGCGGTGCCAAGCCTGGTTTCATCTACATCCGTGCGTATTATTGCTCACCGGAAGGCAAGCCCATCGGCAAGCCGGACATTTTTCGGCTGACGGACGAATTCAATGGCGGCGCCGGCGTCGCCGTCGAGCAGATACCCATATCGCCGGAACCGCCGGACTTTGATGCTTTCTGGGCCGCGCAGAAAGCTGAACTGGCGAAGGTGCCGTTGGTCGTTCTTGAAAAGAAGTTCGTGGCGACGATAGCGGCTCACGAGCTCTACGAGGTGACGCTGTCCTGTGTGCCGCCGCGGCCGGTGACGGGCTATCTGACCATACCGGTGGGTGCGGCGCCACAGTCGCTGCATGCCGTTGTGGGCTACCACGGCTATGGCGTGCCCACGCTTAAGGCGCCGACCAGCGTGCGGAGGCCCGGCGTGATCTTTTTCGACGTCAATGCCCACGGCTACAAGCTTTCACAGCCGGAGGAGTACTACGCTGGTTTTCGCAAAGGCGAACTGGCCGGCTATGGTCATGACGTGAAGGAGAACGAAAATCCGGCCAACTGCTATTTCACGGGCATGATGTTGCGAGATCTGCGAGCCTTGGAGTTCGTGCGCAGTCTGCCGGCATGGAATGGCAAGACACTTGAGACCACCGGCGGGAGCCAAGGCGGCATGCAAGCGCTGAACATGGCCGGTCTTGATCCGACGGTGACCTTGGTGACGCCTTGGGTGCCGTGGCTGGGCGACATCGGCCGGGTGGATTTCGGACGCATGGGGCAGCGCGTCGGCACTCCGTATTCGCCGGGGCTGAAATATCTTGATCCGGTGTACCACGTGAAGCGCATCGCGCATCCCGAGGCTTTCGTCAAGATCGGTTTTGCCGGACTGGGTGACTATAGCTCGGTGCCGTCAAGTATCATGCTGATGTACCGCAACATGAGCTGCAAGAAAGAGCTCAAGTTCTTCCAGGGCGGCATGCACGGCACTGCGCCCAAGGACGCACAGGTTACCCTGTTTCAAGATGAAGCCCGGAAGTGAGGCCGGGGCGCCGCCGGGTGCCGGCATATTGCAGAGCCGACACCCGGCATGGGAATTATGGGAGGCTTATTGGACCTCGAACTCAAGGCGGGCGGTGGTCAGACCCGGGGCACTGGCGTAGACGTTGATCTTGCCGGGAGCGAGGCAGCGGACGGCGGCGGCGCAGAGGCCGGCGCGCATACGCCGTTCAGGGATGTGCGGGGGAACGTGGTCGCAGATATCCGAGCCGGTGCCGACGATGACGGAGATTTTGTTGCAGGCGAAGGTGATGTTTGCGGTGGCATCGGGAACGCAACGGCCCTCGGCATCCACGGCGTAGCAGGTGATGACGGCGAGGTCGCGGCCATTGCCGCGGAGGTCGTCACCATTTTCCAGGCGGAGTCGCAGGGCGACGGCTGGGCCGGTGGTGATTGCGCTATCGCTGGCGACTTCCTGACCATCGTTGTAGGCGACGACGCGGAGTTCGCCGGGGGCGTAGGGCACAGACCACTCGCCGTGCCCAAAGCGCTCTATCGCCTTACGACCGAGGGAGTTGTCGTTGAGGAAAAGCTCGACTTCCTGGCAGTTGGTATAGGCCCAGACGCTGATGATTTCGCCCTCGCGGCCCTGGAAATTCCAATGGGGCAGCAGGTGAACCATCGGCTTGTCGGTCCAGAGAGACTGGTTCTGGTAGAAGGCATCCTTTTTCTGGAGATAGAGGTCCAGGGCGCCGGATTGCGAGCAGAGGCGCGGCCAGATCGTTTCGCCGCGGTGTTCGATGCCGGCCCACTGGTAGCCGCCGGCGACCCAGGGGCGCGCCATGATGAATTTCCAGGTATCTTCGCGGGAGGTCTGCCAGTTGCTGAAGGTACGATCCTTGGCATTATATATGGATTTGTGCTCGTCGTCATCAAAGAAGAAGCCGCGAGTGGAGGGCACAGCGCAATTTTCCGAGGAGATGAAGCACTTTTCGGGATATTTTTGGCGCAGCGGCTCGTAGGTCGGCAGATTGTAGTTGATGGCGATGAGGTCGGCCACGGAGAAAATGGGGGCGGATTCCGGGGTATTGGAGACGGCGCCCATGATGGGGCGGACAGGATCGAGGCGCTTGGCGTCGGTATAGAGTGTTTCGAAGATGCGCTTGCCTTCGGGCTTGGCGAAGAACGGCTCCTCGTTACCGAGGCTCCACATGACGACGCAGGGGTGATTGCGGTCGCGTTTCATAAGCGTTGCGAGCTGTTCACGGCCTTCCTTGCTTGATTCGAACCAGCGGGTTTCGGCCATGACCAGGAAGCCGTACTCGTCCAGCGCGTCCATGGTTGCCACTGCCTGTGGGTAATGAGCGCAGCGGTAGCCGTTGGCGCCCATTTCGCGCAGGAGGCGGAGGCGGTAGCGCTGGATGTTGTCCGGTACGGCTTTGCCGGTGAGGCCGTAGTAGCCATGGCAGCAGACGCCCTTGATTTTGACGGGCTTGCCATTGAGGATGAGTCCCTTGTCGGGATCGAAGACGATGTCGCGGAAACCGAAGCGGGTGCTGAGTTCGTCATCGCCGGCTGGCGAAGTGACCTTGACGCGCATGGTGTAGAGCGTGGGGTTTTCGGTGTCCCAGAGAGCTGGCTTGCCGGCGGCGATGTTCTGGCAGAGGAGCGCCGTGGCTTTGGGCTCGACGGCGGTGCCGGCGGTGGCGGTAGCGAGGATGGCGCCCTGCTTATCTTCGAGGGTGGTGGTGACGGTCGCGTGGTGGGGGACGAAAGCATCGTTGCGCAGGGTGGTTTCGACGTGGCAGTTCCAGCTGCCGTCGCCGGCGCGTTCCGGTCGCACGTAGAGACCATAGAGGTCAACGGAGACAAACGGTGTTTTGTTGAGCCAGACGTGTCGGTAGATGCCGCCGCCCTCGTACCACCAGCCTTCATGTTCATCGGTTTTGACGTAGACCGTCACCGAGTTGTCGCCGTCGAGGTTGGCCACGTCGGTGAAATCAATTTCAAAGGGCGTATAGCCGGTGAAGCTGTGGCCCATGAGGCAGCCGTTGACCCACACGGTCGCCTGGGTGGCGACGCCCTCAAAGAGCAGGGTCAGGCGTTTGTTCTGGTCCTCGGCGCTGAGCTTGAAGTTCTTGCGATACCAAGCGTTGTGGTAGGGAAAGTAACCGAGGGCTTCGTTGTTCTGCTTTTCCGGCACATGACGGATGACATAGTCGTGGGGCAATGACACCGGCTGCCAGTTGTCACTGTTGACCTAAGTGGAGGGGACAAGTCCCGGCGCGGCAGGTCCGGTGATGGCCCGCACAGTCTTGGCATGGACGTACATGTAGCCCTTGTAGGCTGATTGGGGTACCGGCATCTCGCCTTCGTGAAAATACCAGCCGGAATCAAAACAGATTTTTTCGCGCATGATGTGCTTTCCTGATGTGAGGTGTGGTGAGGAGGAATTATGGCGCCGCGCTGAGCCCGCGCAGTGCCCTGAAAACGCAACAACGTAACCTGCTACTCGGGTGATGCAAGGACGGAAGGTGGACAAGGTGGACAAGGTGGACAGGGTGGACAGGGTGGACA
>JAAZKQ010000619.1 GCA_012799755.1 Lentisphaerota bacterium
CTTGTTGTTGTGGGTGCTGGGAGGGAGGATGTCGCTTTGCGGGTGGGGCTTGCGCAAGCCGGGCGAGCCCTTGCCGACGATAGCGAGCGGCGTGGCACCGCGACCGGCGATCTTCAGTCCCTGGCTGCTCCATCAGTCCACGCGCATGGGTATCGCCGACCGCGAGAGCGTCGAAGCCGATTTTTGCGCGAAGCAGACACTGCGCGGGGATTTGGGGCTGCTGTTGCGGAGCCTTTTCGCGCTGTCATTTTTCTCGCCGCTGACGGCTGCGTCATATTCGGAGCGCCTTGAGTTGTTCGGCATTCCTTTTGCCAACAGCACGCTGGCGGAAGCCGTGGCGACAATTCTCAGGGCGGCTGTCGGCGCTGCCGGCGGGCCGTGTACGGTTTTTTTTGTCAATCCGCACTGTTTCAATCTTGCCAATGTGCGGAAGGATTATCGCGCGGCGCTGTTGCAGGCGGACCTTGTCTATCCTGATGGCAGTGGCCTGGTGCTGGCCTGCCGCATGCTGAATACACCGCTGAGGGAAAATGTCAATGGTACTGATTTATTTCCGAGGCTGTGCCTGGCGGCGCAGGAACAGGGCCGCTCGCTGTATCTGCTGGGCGGCAAGCCGGGCATTGCCGAGCGCGTCAAGGAACGCATGACGGGGGAATTTCCCGGACTGAAGATTGTGGGCACGCAGCACGGTTATTTCAATTTCAAGACGGAAAGCGCCCAGGTGATTGCCGCCATTAACGTCGCCGCGCCGGACATCTTGCTGGTGGCCTTTGGGGTGCCCCTGCAGGAGCTCTGGCTTATTGAGCATCGCGACGAGCTTAAGGTGCCGGTACGCCTCGCCGTCGGCGGCCTTTTTGATTTTTATTCCGGGGCGATTCGTCGAGCGCCCCTGTGGTTGCGTGAGATGGGGCTGGAGTGGGTCTTCCGGTTGATGCTGGAGCCGCGCCGGATGTTTCACCGCTACGTCATCGGCAATCCCCGATTCTTGCTGGCAGTGTGGCGTTACGGTCGTCAGCGGAAACGGGCGGGGGGATGAGCGACCGAGCTGATGGCGCTTATTTGAAAAAGGAGCGGATGCCGACAACAAACATTTCGGCGGCCATCGCTGAGAGAAAGAGCCCGGTGAGTTTGCTGAGGATGGTGATGCCGCGGAGGCGCAGGATGCGTTCCAAAGCAGACCCCAGCAGCAGCAAGACCGTCAATCCAGCGAGGGCGGCGGTAAGCGATGCCGTATAGATGAGCCGGAGATGTATCTCGGTGGTTTGCGCGCCGATGACGAGGAGCGCGCCGGTGGTGCCCGGGCCGACGGTGATGGGTATGGCCAAGGGCACCACCGCGATGTCGCTGGAATCAAGGGGGGTGGGTTTACTGCTCTGCAAATCGCCCCGCACCAAATCAATGGCCGTCAGAAAAAGCAGTGCGCCACCGCCAATGCGGAAGGCATCAACCGTGATGCCGAAAGCGTGGAAAATCCAGTTGCCGAAGTAAAAGAGGATGATGCAGGCCACGTAGGATGCCACGCCGATGCGGATGGCCAGGCGTCGCCGATCACTCTCGGACCAGCCGATGGTCGTGGACAGGAACATGGACAGGACAAAGAAGGGCGTGAGCAGGACGGTGAACTGCAGCCAAGTCGTGAAAAAGGCGATCATGGTCATGCCTCCGAAGGCGTTAAGGTGGCGGTGTTGCTGCTGTTTTTTGCGGGACTGACGACGTGGTGCAGGGCGAGGAAAAGTCCGGCGCCGAGGAGCGCGCCGAGGGTGTCGGCGAGCATGTCCTTCTGGGCGTCCCAGATATCGCCTTGGGAGCCGAGAAAGGCCGCGCCGACTTCACCGCCGTCCATAGCGGCGTAGAGCCACTCAATGATCTCCCAAGCGGCGCTCATGGCCATGACGGTGATCAAGCCGCCGGTCGCGGCCAAAAGCGGCGTACGCAGCCAGTCCTTGCGGTAGGCGAATTCGGCGAAGAGGAAGGCATTGATGCCGATGACGAAATGGGCTACGCGGTCGTAGTGGTTGCGCTCGAAACCGAAGGCGTTAGTGATCCAGTCGAAGGGCACTTTTTCAAAGGTGTAATGAGCGCCGATGCTGTGCATGATCAGCCACAGCGAGACAATGGCGTAACTGGTGTTGGAGAAACGGAACCAGCGACTGCTGAGCAGCAGCAGTGCGCTGATCGCCAGCACCGACGCCATTTCCACCCACCACACTGCGTGATCGGCCGGATTGACTGCCGACCAGATGTAGACAGCCACGAGAAGCAGGATGTTGCCGTAACGCCAATTGCGGGAAAAGCTGGTTTCAGATGAGGACATGAATCGCGGTCTTCCGGATTTTGGGCGAGACTGTCGAGACGGGCGGGATAAGGCCGCCGGTAAACATGCGACGGACGGGCAATAGTGTATCTAACCCCAGCACGAAAACAACCGCCGGAGGCAAAAAAGCTCCGGAGAACAGCGGGACTCCGTGGGGGGAGGCAGCTTTTGGTTCTGCCAGCGGAGTCATGTCACGCTGCGAATTAGAAGCCCGCAGTACGGCCGGAAGAATGACGCTACTCTGGCGCAGGCGTCCATTGAGTCCATACTGTCCATACTGTCCATCGTTCCTCGGCTTGGCGGCATAGTGCTGTCGGCCTCCGCGTGACCGGGAATTTTCCACTCTTTGGGCAAATGGCCCTATATTATACTTTTCGCTTGCAAGCCCTGTCGTTTGCCGCTCGCGCAGCGGCGGCATTTTGGCTTGTGCCGGTGCAGGGCGTGGTGAAACAGATCATCCAGGAACGCGCATGTTGTTATTGGGTATAGTGTTGTGGGTCAATTTAGTGTATTCTCTGCGAGTGGCTGTGGAGGGCCTTTTCAGCTACGAGCTGTTGCAGGCGGCAGATGATGCGCTGCTTGAACGCGCCACTTCGCTCTTCTCTGACACCGAGATGAAACTGGAGGAGAGCGAGTGGCTTTTCGTGCGGCGACTGGTCATCAGCAGTCTCGTTGAGACGCTGGCCTTGTTCTTGGAAATAGCCTTGGTGGGCTATTTGTCGTGGCACGGCACACAGCGGCCGCTGGCGTTGGCCGTGTTGCTGAAAGACCTCATCTATGTCGGCGCGATGCTTCGCGTGGGCTGGCAGCAATCAGCGACGGGCGAACTGAACTTGCAGGAGATCAAGGGCGTCTGGCAGCGCTGGCAACAGCTGGAGCGTGCCTGCTATTGGTTTTCAGCAGCGGCCATGGGCTGGCTGTTGTACAAACTGCTGCCCTAGGCGCGCCGCGGGAAAGGGTCGGAACTTGGCAAAGAAATCGGTCAATGTATTTTTGCTCAGTGGCAACGACGGCAGTCTTATCCATGCCGAGGCGGATAAGCTGCTGCGCTCCATTGTGGGCGATAATCCTGACCCCTTTGCCTTCGAGCTCTTCCAGGAAGGCGATGCCGGGCCGACGGCGGCGATGCTTTACAGCATGTTGCGCTCGTTGAAGTCGCCGCCTTTCCTCGGTGGCCGGAAGACGGTCTGGCTCAAGCATTTTACCGGCTTTGCCGCCGAAGGCGAGAAGAAAGGCGGCGATACCGTTGCCGGCGCGCTGCGCGAACTGGCCGAGCTGATCAAAGCCGGTATTGGCGAGGACATGGTGCTGGTGATGGACGGCGTCGGCATCAATCGGAATCAGGCCTTGGCCAAGGCCTGCGAGGCCGTTGGCGAAGTGCGTATCTTCAATCAGCCCGACCGCAAGAAGGCCGGCTGGGAACGCAGTATGCTGGTCTACATCCAGCAGGCCGCCGCCGACAAGGGCTTGCGGCTGCCTGAAGACGTGGGCAATTTCCTGGTGGACATTGTCGGCACCGACACGTCGCGCGTTGACACCGAACTGGAGAAGCTGATCTGTTACTGCGGCGGCACGGAACGGCCGGTGACCATAGCCGATGCCGAGGCCGTCTGTACGGGTCAAGCCGAAGAGATGACCTGGGTGTTGGGCAATGCCATCGGCAGCCGCAGGCTTGCGGACGTGTTGCAGGTGGTGAACAGCCTGGTCGGTCAGGAGAAGGATGACGACCGGACGGCACGCTCCCTGATCATCAATGCCGCCAATTATTTTCGCGAAGCGCTACGCGTTAAAATCTTTATGGCTGAACGGCGCATTAACAACGCCATGGGGCTCAAGTACTTCCTTGAAGGCGCGAGCGCTGAGGAGAAAAGCGCTCTGGTGGCCGAGGGGATGACCTTTGTCAACTACCATCCTTACCGGGCGATGAAGTTGGCTGAGGAGATCGGCCGTTTTACGCCGCAGGAGATGATTGAGGCTATCCGGGTGCTGCGCGACGCGCTGTGGCAGTGCATGTCCTCAGCTACGGCGGCGCGGGTATCCTTGGAAAACGCCTTGATTCGCATCGTCGGCTGCGGCCGGCGTTAAGTATGGAGTTTGTTAATGTACGAAGTTTTGTGGCAAAACCTGCCGTTGCCAATCGGTAATTCCTTGTGCTAACATAACCGGAACCATTCTTATGCGAGAAGGACTTTAATAATGGGTTGCTAAAAAAGCATTTGCGCATGAATTTGCCCCGTAGGGGCGCCACCATGCTTAACCCCAGGCTTCAGCCTGGGGAGAAATGTCCTCCTCCTGCCTATCGTGCCCTGTAAGGGCACTACTGGATGCCTGACGAGCACAACTTGGCAGACGGAGAAGTCAGAACCACCGTCTCAACTCTCTCTTGCTATCACAAGATTTCGCACCTTACCAGGAAAAGACATATGAGCACCAACGATTTTGAAAACAGCCTTGACGTACTGAAGATTCTTTCGGAGGCCCTGACGGTACCGCGTTCGCTGGACGACGGCTTGGACCAGATTACCAACATGACGCGAAAACTCATGGACACCGAACAGGCCGGCTTTTTGTTCCGGGATGAGGACACGCATAATCTCATTTTGCGCTCCGCCGTGGGCATTGAGGGCGACAAGCTGCGAGTGGGTTTTCCAGTGGACCTGCCGGCGCGCCTGCACAGCATCCTCTGGCGGCTGCGCAGTCTCCATCAGATCAACTGGGTTGACTCCGGCATTGAGGGGCTGCGTTTTCCCATGATTGTCATGCCGATTACGGTCAAGGGCGAGCGCGTTGGGCTGCTGGTTGCCAGTGGCGCCAGGTCCGGTGGCAACAAGCCCTATGACGCGATCCGCCGTAGGCTCTTCTCGCTGATCGGCTCCTTTGCCTCCTTGGTCATTGAAAACTCGAAAGTGTACGATTATCTGCGGCAGCACTTCGCTTTCAAGTCGCAGGAGTTGCAGGCGGCGAACAGCGCCGACGGCAAGAATGTGAGCGAGGATGAGCGGCTGAAGAATCTGATGGTCTTGTCGCTGAACAATCCCACCAAGGTGGTGCGGCTGCTGGCGGAGTCGTTTTACAAGGAGCTGGTGCGGGCGGGTTTCAATGCCGGTCATATCACCATCGCTGCTGCCCAGATACTCGACTGCCTCACCCGCAGCGCGCCGCCGACCGCCGGCGGCACCGCAAGCAAGGACGGCGGCGGCACGACGAATAAGGACGGCGGCGCCGGCAATGGCAACGACAATCAGCAGAAGGAAGGGTGAGTCATGGCACTATGGAGTGGCCGCTTTGCTGAGGAGACCGACGCCCTGGTTCGGCGTTTCACCGAGTCAATTTCCTACGACCGGCGTCTGTATCCCTTCGACATTCAAGGCAGCATCGCCCATGCGCGCATGCTGGGGCGCCAAGGCATCATTCCGGCGGCGGACGTGGAGGCGATTGTCGCCGGCTTGAACGAGATCAAGGCCGATATTGACGCCGGCGCCTTCGAGTTCCGCGAGGACCTTGAGGATATTCACATGAACATCGAAGCGCAACTGACGGCGCGCATCGGCCAGGCCGGCGCCCGGCTGCACACGGGCCGCAGCCGCAATGATCAGGTGGCTACGGATGAGCGCTTGTATCTGCGCCACGAAGTAGACCAAATCGGCGGCCAGCTGGCCTCGCTGCAATGCGTGCTGGTCGGCCTGGCCGAGGCGCATAGCGAGGTGATTATGCCGGGCTTCACCCATCTGCAACATGCGCAGCCGGTGCTGTTTGCGCATCATCTGCTTGCCTACGTGGAGATGTTCGCCCGCGACCGCGAGCGCCTGGTGGACTGCCGTAAGCGCGTCAACCGCCTGCCGCTGGGCGCCGGCGCCATTGCCGGCAGTACGCTGCCGCTGGACCGCGAGAGCGTCGCCCGCGAACTCGGTTTTGACGCCGTGCTGCGCAACAGTATGGACGCTGTGGGCGACCGAGATTGCCTGCTGGAATTTCTCTCGGCGCTGGCCATCTGCGCGATGCACCTGTCCCGTCTGGCCGAGGACGTCATCATCTGGTTCAGCCAGGAGTTTGCTTTCATTGAACTTGGCGATGCTTTTACGACCGGCTCCAGCCTCATGCCGCAGAAAAAAAATCCCGACGTGGCCGAGCTGGCCCGCGGCAAGACAGGCCGGGTTTACGGACACCTGATGGCCCTGCTGACGACGATGAAGGGCCTGCCGCTGACCTATAATCGCGATATGCAGGAGGACAAGGAGGGGCTGTTTGACGCCATTGACAGTGTCAGCCTGACGCTGTTGACCATGGCCGCTATGCTTAAGACTCTGCGGCCCAAAGCGCAACGCATGCGCGAGGCCGCCAGCGACCCGTCGCTGATGGCGACCGACCTGGCCGAATGGCTGGTGAAACAAGGCGTACCTTTCCGCGATGCACACCACCAAGTGGGGCAGTTCGTCGGCTTCTGCCAGCAACAGGGCATTGCCTTGAATCAGGCCGGCTTGGAGGACATGAGGCGCTTCCTGCCGCTGGCCAACGCCGAATGTCTGGCCTTGTTTGACTGCGCGCGCAGCGTCGCCGGACGCGATCTCATTGGCGGCACCGCGCCGGCGCAAGTGGCCAGGCAGATCGCCTTCTGGAAAGGGCAGCTCATGGAAGAAAGCGCCGAATCATGACTGATTGCAAGCCGTCGCCGGAGAGTGCGGACTTGGTTGATGGCGCGGCGTCACGGCAGCAGGCGAGGGGACGTCTGGACATCCTGGACGACCTGCGGGCGCTGGCGATGTCACTGGTTGTGGCCTATCATCTGCTGTTTCTGGTCTTTGGCCAACTGCCCCATGTGTACGGCGGCCTGGGCGTGCTGGCAGATACCGGGACGGCCTTGTTTGTGCTGCTGGCGGGTTTCCTCTGTCA
>JAAZKQ010000620.1 GCA_012799755.1 Lentisphaerota bacterium
TCGCAAAACCCACTTATGCTTTTCGGACAAGCTCTCATTAGCGGGTCGGCGCTGGCGCGGTTGCCGGCGCAGGAAAACAGGCACAGGAAAGGAGTGGTGGCGATGTCTTACAATGGCTTGGGCTTGCATTTGGGGACTTTGAGCAGGTTGTCGAGTGCGCAGACGCGATCAATCTCCCCGGAGAATTTCACTGGTGAGAAGGGTCGTGCTGCGATGGCGACGGAGGGCAGGGGGGCGCCCGCCGCGCGCGATTTGGGCGTGGGGTGGAAAATATCGCCGTGTGTGTTGATTGAGGCCGGCGAGACATTCACGCTGGCGGACATCAGCGGCATGGGCGCCGTGCAGCAGATATGGCTGACGCCGACGGGCAACTGGCGTTTCCTGATATTGCGGATTTATTGGGACGACCAGGAGCAGCCGTCGGTGGAATGTCCCATCGGTGACTTTTTCGGCATGGGCTGGGGACGTTATGCGCCGTTGAATTCGTTGGCGGTGTGCGTGAATCCTGGTCAGGCTTTCAACTGCTACTGGGAAATGCCCTTCCGCAAGCGTTGCCGCATCACGCTGACGAACATTTCCGCAGAGGCGGCGCGCCTGCACTACCAGGTGAATTACACCCTGACGGAGGTGCCGGATGACTGTGCGTATTTTCATGCGCAATTCCGGCGGGTGAATCCCCTGCCGTACAAGAGCGTCTACACCATCCTGGATGGCGTGCAGGGGCAGGGGCATTATGTCGGCGTCTGCATGCACTGGGGCGTGAACAACGCGGGCTGGTGGGGCGAGGGCGAGATCAAGTTCTATCTGGACGGCGATGACGAGTATCCGACTATCTGCGGCACGGGAACGGAGGATTATTTCTGCGGGTCCTACAATTTCGAAAACAAGGCGACGCATCAGTACGAGGTGTTCAGCACGGCCTACGCGGGGCTGCATCAAGTGATCAGGCCGGATGGCCTCTATGCCAGCCAGCAGCGCTTTGCGATGTACCGCTGGCATATCATGGACCCCATCCGCTTCAGCAGGGACCTGCGGGTGACCATCCAGGCGCTGGGCTGGCGCAGCTGCGGGCGTTATCTGCCCTTGCAGGACGATATTGCGTCGGTGGCCTTCTGGTACCAGCGCCTGCCGACGGCGGCGTTTCCGGCGCTGCCCAGCCGGGATGAGCTGGAAGTGATTTGACGGGGCAAGCGCGGCGGTTTTTCGCAAGCAGAAGCCCGGGGTTAAGCATGGTTGAGCGCCTACGGCGCGAAATCATGCTTTGCATACTTTTGGGCAACTGGTCACTCTTTGGCGGTGCGGACTCGGTGGATGGGGTGGGCGGTTGCGCGGGACGTCTGCGGCTTGCCGAGTCATGTCACGTGGCGGGCTGGAAGCCGCTTCTACTCTGGTTGCGGAGCGTGTCTGAAAGCGGCTGGAAGCCGCTTCTACTCTGGTTGCGGAGGCGTGCCTGAAAGCGGCTGGAAGCCGCTTCTAGTGTGCCCGGCATGGGCGAGAACGATCCCCCCCTCCCATAGAATCTGCGGATTAGAGGAGGCTTGGGGACTCATTGAGTGACGACAAGAGTAGCGAAAGGCAA
>JAAZKQ010000621.1 GCA_012799755.1 Lentisphaerota bacterium
GATTTCGGGGGGGCCTTGCCCCAGGTTCCGCTTCGCTCCACCTGGGGTTACTCATGGTGCCAGCTCTCCGAGCTTGCGTTTCTATGAACACAATCCGTTGAACAGGAAGTTCTTATCTATAGTGCAAGAGATATGCTTTTCCATGAAAATTGATCAAGAAATGAAAACAACTTAACGCTTATGGGCTTTGGCCTGGGGTGGGCGCCCCTGAAAATCAAGCGCCTCGGAGAGGCGCTACAGAAGACTGCCAAAAGAAACTGGAAATGTAAACTTAATTTCTGTACAGCTTCATAGCTGCATTCAGCATGTAGGTGAGGGAAAAATCTGGCCGACACCCCCAAGCGCGCCATTGTCTGACACCGGACGACGTCAGTCAGCATATCAGCGCTGCCGGGCGGACATGACCATCGCGCCACCCAACCGTGCCTGGCGGCGTGTCGCTTGGCGGCACCAGACGACCATACTCCCTCGTTACTCAGCAATGGCGTCAACAATATCGCCAATGAGTTGCTCGGAACTGAGTCCCTCGGCATCCGCCCGGAAGTTGGTAATGACACGATGGCGCAACACCGGCAACGCCAGTGCCCGCACGTCTTCGCAAGCGACATTCCGTCGTCCCGCCAGCAGTGCCCGGGCTTTTCCCGCCAGGATCAGCGCCTGCGACGCGCGCGACCCCGCGCCCCACTGCACCATCTCATTGACCTGCGGCGCCGCGTGCTCCGTCCGCGGCCGAGTCGCCGCGCAGAGCCGCACGGCATAGGACACCACGTTGTCTGACGCCGGCACTTCCCGCACTAACCGCTGCAAGGCGATGACTTCCTCGCCGCTGAGCACGGCCGACAGTTGCGCCGGGTCCGGCGAAGTCGTCTCCTTGACCATGCGTTCCTCGTCCGCCAAAGGCAAGTAGTCCATGACGATATTAAGCAAGAAACGGTCCAACTGCGCCTCCGGCAACGGATAAGTCCCCTCCAACTCAATGGGGTTCTGCGTGGCCAGCACAAAGAAGGGCCGGGCCAATTCGTGGGTCTTGCCGCCTGCCGTGACATGGCCCTCGCCCATCGCCTCCAGCAACGCCGCCTGCGTCTTCGGCGGCGTCCGGTTGATCTCGTCCGCCAGCACCAGATTGGCAAAAACCGGCCCGGGGATAAAGCGGAAGCCCCGACCGCCTTGGCCGTCCTCCTCCATCACTTCCGTGCCGAAAATATCAGCCGGCATGAGGTCCGGCGTGAATTGTATGCGCTTGAAGCTCAGCGAAAAAAGCTGTGCGATGCTCTTGACCAGCAGGGTCTTGCCCAGCCCCGGCACTCCCGTCAGCAATGCATGACCGCCGGCAAGCATGCTGATGATGATCTGCTCAATGACCTCGCTCTGACCAACAATGACCTTGCCTAACTCTGCCCGCAAACGCGCAACGCTCGCCGCAGCTGCCGAAACCTGATCGCTCCTATGTTCAGACATGCTATGCTCCACACTCCGTGTCAATAATCACATCGCGCTCGACGCCATCCGACCGCATCAGACCCTGCAACCAAAAATCGTAATCGGTCACCCATTGATATTGTGGACCAAGATGTCAGCAAATGGACAACTTGGCGCCGTAGGCGCTTAACCATGCTTGACCCCAGCCTTTAGGCTGGGGTGACGAGCTCCCCATGAGGCAGCGCCTTGTAAAGGCACCACAGCAGGAAAAGACCGCCGGCACGACCAGTTTCAATCGGTGACCGCCAACCAAAAATCAGCCTCGGCCAAACTTCCCTGCTGGAAAAAGACTCATCCGGGGCTTACTTTCTGCTCAGGACAGTCAAGAACCGGCGGGCAGTGCCTGCCAGGCACCATCCGCGAACCGTCAAATATACTATTCAGGGAAGACAATGCGAGTTATCGAACCACATATTCACATGATCGCACGCACGACGGCCGACTACGAACGCATGGCGCTCATGCACACCGTCGCCTGCTGCGAACCGGCCTTCTGGGCGGGCTATGACCGCCCCTCCGCACAGGCCTTCTACGACTACTTCACCCACATCACCGGCTTCGAACCCACCCGCGCCGCCCAGTACCTCATCAAGCACTACTGCTATATCTGCATGAACCCCAAAGAGGCCGAAAACATCGCCCTCGCCCGCGAAGTCATCTCTTTCATACCGGAATTCCTGGCCAAGCCCAACGCCATCGGCATCGGCGAAATCGGCACCAACAAGAATACCCGCAATGAAATGATCATCTTTGAAGAACAGGTTGATCTGGCCATCAAGCTCGACCAGCTGATCTGGGTCCACACCCCACACCTCCACGACAAGCTCAAAGGCACCAGCATGATGCTTGACGCCCTCAAGAACCGCAAGGACCTCAAACACGAAAAAGTCTGCTTCGATCACGCCGAAGAACACACCATCGCCATGATCCGCGACGCCGGCTTCTGGGCAGCCATGACCATCTATCCCATCACCAAAAATTCCCCGCCGCGAGTGGTGGACACCCTGGAGCGTTTCGGCACCGACCACATGATGGTTGATGCCTCCGGCGACTGGGGACCCTCCGATCCCGGCACCCTCCACCAGGCCATCTTTGAAATGCGCCGCCGCGGCTACGACGACGCCATCGTCGAGGACCTCTTCTTCCATAACCCGCGTCGCTTCCTCAGCCAATGTCCCAAGGTCTCCATCGCCCCCTGATGCTCCGCCCTTCTCGGACTCGCCACTGGCGGCGATGTCGCCAAGAAATACACCTGCCCTATGGATTTCACCCTCACCCTGCTCGGCACCGGCACCTCGCATGGCGTGCCCATGATCGGTTGCGACTGCCCGGTCTGCCGTTCCACTGACCCGCGCGACCGCCGCCTGCGCTCGGCGGCCTGGGTCCACACGAATGACACCAGTGTCCTCATTGACATCGGCCCCGATCTCCGCGAACAAGCCATCCGTCAGCGCATCATGAGCGTTGACGCCGTTTTCCTCACCCACACCCACGCCGATCACCTCCACGGCATTGACGACCTCCGCGGCTTCACCCGTCTCCGCCGCCGGGCACTGCCGCTTTACGCCCGAAAACACGACTGCGATTTCATTCGCTCTCATTTCGACTACATCTTCACCGACGACGATTTCAAACACGGCTGGCTCATTCCACGCATCGAACTGCATGAACTCGACTGCTTGACCCCCATCCGCGTTGGCGCCCTCAGCATCCAGCCCGTCCCGCTTATCCACGGCCATAGCCACGCCATGGGCTACCGCATCGGCAACGTCGCCTACCTCACCGATTGCAGCGCCATTCCCGAAAGCTCCTACCCGCTCCTCCAGGGACTCGACGCCATGGTCATTGACGGCCTGCGCTGGCAGCCGCACGGCACCCACCTCTGCTTTGAACAGGCCATCGCCGAAGCCGAACGCCTGCAAGTCCCCAAGACCTACCTCACCCACCTCACCCACGATATCGCCTACGCCGAAAACCAGGCCAAACTGCCCCCAGGCGTCTTCCTCGCCTACGACGGCATGAACATCACCGGCAATCTCTGAGTGTGAACCCTCTACCGCGCTCGTTGAAACCGCCTTGTTACATTCCATCACTCACAAGCACGATGCCAGAGCCACCAGATAAAAGCCTGAGCACTTTTTGACGAACCCTCAGCAAGCAGTACAGTAGCGGCGCCCTACCTCAGCAAACTCGTCCTACGATAGCGGCGCCCGAACTGTTTCTCACTACTATCTTTCGCCTTTCCCCGTTAACGACACGCTCAACCACCGCAGCCAAGCTCTCAATCAGTACCCCACCCCCAAGCCAACCAAATCCCAATACGCTTCGTCGCCTCAACGTGATCATAATGCCAAATGCCGTGCAGGAGACCCAAACATGGATTTTAAGGCCGTTTCCTATCAAGTGGAAGTCAAGTTGGCCGAGCTCTTCGACGAATTGCGCTCGGGAATCTCACAACGCGAAGACTCCCGAGCGTTCGGCGCAATGATCGAAAAACGCATCGCCGACAATTGGGAGCGCATTTGCACCGAGCTAGGCTATGAGCCCCTTGATCGTCCCGGTCGTCGCACCATCTTTGATTTCGCCTTCCAGGATGCTGGGCGCCTAGTGGGAATTGACGTGAAAACCAAGGACTTGGATTCCACCAGCTACTCCGATGGAGGCATATGCGCCGTTGGCAATCTGTTGAAATTTCTTGCAAACGACAAGGGCGTATTTCTCATTGCAGAATTTGGTCATAATAAATCAGCTGTGAATAGCTCAAAAAGAGACATTGAGTACATCCGTGTCGCTCCCTTTATCATGCTCCCCCATAATGCATACAGGATTGAGAACCTCGGAACCGGACAAGTACGCCTCAACTACACGGTCAACCAAGTTTGGGACGAAATCGCCTGGGACCGTGACATCACGGAGTTCTATGATCTTTTTGTTGACTTGGCGATGACTCACTATGTAAGAGTAAGTCGCGATGCCAATAATCGAATTGAAGCATTGAAAAAATTCAAAAAGAATGGATACACACACTTCTCATTCGGAAGCCATTGAAATTGGCGAAGTCTTCACGCCCCCATACTGGGCAGGATGGCTTATCGACAGGTGGGGCGTCTATGACGCTTGGCTTAATGGCGCAACTGTTTGTGACCCCACGGCAGGAAACGGTGTTTTCGCTCTCGCCCTGTTACGACTTGCACGCTCCAGAAACAACGAGATAGACCGGAAACTGCTCTCACGAATAACGTTGATCGAACTTCATGCCAAACACCTCCGCGATTTCAAACATCAAGTTAAACTAGAATTTGGCATGGATTTTCCCGATTCACAGTTGCTCGCCCGTGACGTTATTACGAACACCCCGCCCAATCGCTTCGATATCCTTGTAGGCAACCCCCCTTGGGCCAATTTCACAGACCTCCCCCATTGCTACAAAGAAAAGCTGAAGCCACATTTCATCGCCGAGGGACTAGTCCCAGACCGACGCATGGTTCTACTCGGCTCATCACGAACCGACATAGCTGCATTAGTTCTAAAGGTTGCCCTGGGAAAGCTCCTCAACCAAAACGGATTCGGCTGTTTCTATGTGCCTCTGTCCCTCTTCTCAGGTGATGACGCGCACAGGGGCTTCAGAAATTACACCGCCAACAATCGCTGCTTCGCAGTCAAGGAAATCTGTGAATTCACGAACAGCAAGATTTTCACAGGCA
>JAAZKQ010000622.1 GCA_012799755.1 Lentisphaerota bacterium
CCGGGCCGCGCCTGCTGAGCGACTTCAACGACATTCAGACCGGCTGGAGCCGGGTGTTTCAAGACCGCGAGTTCACCCGGGAGGGCACGGCCACCGGCAAATGGTGGTTTCCGGACCTCTATCCGAACACGGTTTGCCAACGTTATCCGGCGGATTGGTCCGGCTATGGCAGCGTGTCCCTATGGGTGCACGTTCCGGCGTCTGCCTGCGGGCGCTTGCTCGTCAAAGTCATGTCTGCGGCGCCCAACACCACGCGCGCCGACGAGATTCTCAGCCGGACCTTCACGATCGGCAGTTTTCGTAATCATCCTTACGCCTTTGGCGAACGGATTGACTGGTCGGCCAACGCCATGAGCGAAGGCGAATCGCGCACCATTGAATGGAATGCCCAACTCAACCGCCATTTTCACTTCGAGCATCTGAGAAAGGCCTGGTGGGAGACCGGGGAGGAAAAATACGCGGCCGAGCTGGCCGAGCAGATGAACGGCCGGATTGAGGACAACCCGGTCTTGCAGTTCGGCTCCGGGAACAATCCCTATCATCATGCCTGGGAGACGCTCAATACGGGCATCCGCCTGCATGCGAGCTGGCCCGATGCCCTGGCGCATTGCATTGAGGCGAAGGCGTTCACGGATGACATCATCATCAATATCCTGAAGTCGCAGGTGGAACAGGTGTGGCATCTGCTGCGCTGGCCATCAACCGGTAACTGGCTGACGGCGGAGGCCTGGGGGGTCTACGTCACCGGTCTGCTTTATCCAGAGTTCAAGGAGGCCGCTGCCTGGCGAAAGTATGGCATTGACAGTCTCTACCGGCAGTTGCAGGAAGAGGTGTATCCGGACGGCTTGCAGTACGAGCTGGCCTTGGGCTACAGCAACTGGACGCTGCGGGAGTTCACGGGCTTGTACGATGCGGCCGTGCTCAACGGCATGGAACATGAACTGCCGCCGGATTATGCCTCACGCCTGGAGAAGATGTATGTCTATCTGATGGCCAATGTCATGCCGGGCGGAGTGGCTTTTGCGCTGAATGATGCCGGCAACAGCAGCGTCAGGCTGCTGCTGATGGACGGCTACCGGCTGTTCAAACGCCCGGATTTCCTCTACGCCGTCACGGATGGCCAGGCCGGAGAGCCGCCAGTCACCGATTCCTTTGGCCAGGAGTGGGTCGGGCATTATGTCATGCGTTCCGGCTGGCACCCCAAGGCCAATGTCATGCATATGGACGCCGGATTGCAGGGACGGGCGCATATCCATCAGGACAAGCTGACCCTGGCTCTGGCGGCCTACGGGCAGCAGCTGCTGGTGGATGGCGGCGTGAGCATGTATGACAAATCACGCTGGCGGGCCTACCAGCTGCTGACACGCGCCCACAATACGGTGCTGGTTGACGACATGGACCAGTTTGGCGAGAATACCTTGGCAGCCAAAGTCTGGCCCCTGCCGTGGACGGGCGACCGGCCGGCGGGCAATGATACGCTGTGGCACTCAGCGCCGGGCGTTGATTATTGCCAAGGTTGGTGGAAGGGCCGCTGGCGCGAGTATGTGGACAGCCAGAAGCCGGCGAGCAGCGCGACCAAGGTCCTGGATACGGTGCAGCATCGGCGCGCTGTGCTCTTCGTCAAGCCCGCGCTCTGGGTTGTGCATGACACGCTCTTCGCGACTGATCAGGAGCCGCATACGGCGGAAGTCCTCTATCACATCAATGAGGAGACGGCCGTCGTCGCTGACGATGGCGAGGTGGCGGTGCTGGCGACGAACCAGGACAAGGCCGGCTTGCGCCTGGCCGCCCGGCCGCAGTCCGGTCTGGAGGTGACGATTGTGGCGGGCAAGATGGAGCCGCCGGTGCAAGGATGGTCGGCCAACGTCAGGGGAGACCGGCAAAAGGGCATCCCGATGTCAGTGGCGCCGACGGCGATCTTTCGTCAGCCATGGCAGGGGCGTACAGACGTGGTGACGCTCGTGCATCCCTTCCCGGCTGCCGAGACCAGCAATGCCTGCTGCCTGGCCATGACATGCAGCCCGCAAGCGCAGGCCGCCAGGATTGAAGTCAGCACGGCGGAAAGCTATGTGTGGCTGCATAACGACGCTCCCGGCCAAGTCATTCAGGCTTTTGCTGATAGCCAGGGCGGGGCGGTGCAGCTGGAGACGGATGGCCAGGCTGCGCTCGCCGGCGGCGCCGGAGCGTCTTTCCGGCTCCTGCTGATCAATGGCCGCCGGGTGGCCGGGCCCGGCTGCGTGGCGAATGTTGGCGAAGCGACGACGCTGGCAGTGCTGGCGCTCGCGGAACAAACGCTGGTGCTGAGCGCGGATCGAGCGACTGAGCTGACGCTGAACTTGGCGCAGCTGCCCGTGGAGGGATTGTCACTGTACGCACTAGATCGGCGCGGCGCCCGAGTGTCGCCGGTGACATTCACGCGCGGCGCAGACGGCGCGCTGGCGTGGACGCTCGCCGCCGGCCAGGAGTACGAGCTAACCTGGGGCGGCGACAGTGTCCTCGCCATTCGTGAGGCGGAACAACAAGCCGCGACCGGGACAATACCGCTGCCGGTGCGGGAATTGCCGCCCCTGCCGGCGGCGCCCGCTGGAACGTCCATCCTGGTGCAAGCGGAGAATTTTTCGGCCCAGGGCGGCGGCAAGGTCACGATTACCGACAGCAAGACGGCTGCCGACGGCCTTGCCTTTCTGAATTGGGACAAGCCCGGGCATTGGCTGGAATACGCCGTCGAAATTCCCGCCGATGGCGCGTACCCCTTGCATATCCGCCATTGTTCGCTAGGGCCGACGGCTGTGCGCGCAATTATGGTCAATGGATATTGTCCACATGCCGACCTGACCCAACTGGAGTTCCCGGAAACCGGCGGTTGGAGTTCGGGGCAGGACAACTGGGCTTGGACGACGGTGACAGACGCCCAAGGCCGGCCGTTTCTCTTCCATTTGCGGCAAGGCCGCCAGCTGATACGCTTCATCAACCGCGGCAATAGCCTCAACTTGGACTCGTTCTGCTTTGGCGAACGCCCCTGATGACGCGCGCCAGAGTGTTTTTTATCCGCAGATGTCGCAGATTAACGCAGATTAGGGCGCACTGTCGTTCAGTGGCCGCGGCATAAGGCGCTACACATGCCAAGGCCATCTGCGGGAAAAAGGAGCAGAGAATGTTCGAGCGTGCGCAAGAGCTGTTGTATACCTGTCTATTCCATGAGCAAAGGCTGGCCTGCGCTGATGAGGCGCTGTCGCCGATTCGGCGCGGCGCGCGGATTTTTGCCGGCATATTGCGTGAACTGCCGATTGGGTATTCCGGCACGAGCCCCTTTGCCGGTGAGTTCGGCCTGGAGTTCACCTGCGAGGCGCAGCGTGCGTCCTGGGAAGAGCGGATTGCGGTGGCAAAGCAGGGCAAACCATACGACTGGGCCTATGCGAAGCCATATCCGCCGGTCGCCGCAGAGCTGTCCTCGCGCTTTGGCTGGAGATTCAGCCATGGCGGGCTTGGGCACAGCTCGGTGGATTATGGCTTTATCCTGACGCATGGGCTCAAGGAATACGTCCGCCGGGCCGCCGTTGATGACGATTTCGACCTGGCCGTCCGCGAAGCCTTGGTGGCAATGAAAGACTTTGCCGCCAGGTATCACTGCCGTGTGCCCTGGGCGCCCGCAACCGACTTGCGGGAGGCTCTGCAGAGCATCCTCTTCATGCTTGTCGGTCAGGTTACTTCCG
>JAAZKQ010000623.1 GCA_012799755.1 Lentisphaerota bacterium
CACATGGGAAGTCAAGCGGCCCAGGCTCAGCGTTCATGTCCAATTTGGCGGCCAGGCTGTCGTTGTTGATATCCACGGCCGCAAAGTCTGGCGCTGGTCGCCTAATGAACGCGTTATCGGCGTGCCCTTTGATCTGCCCGTTGTCGGTTACGGCGGCAAAAATGTCAACACTGTCCGCCTCTGGTCAGCCCAAGCCGACAATGAATTCGACCTCGAAGATTTCAACCGCGGCTCCTACATCGAAGCCGTCGAAACCAAGGTGCTCGCCGAAAACCTCACCAAGGTGCTCTACCCCAATGATGAAAGCATGCAGGGCAAGGAACTGCGCCTGCGCCAGCAATACTTCTTCGTGGCCTGTACCCTCCGGGATATCCTGCGTAGCTTCCGCGCCAAAAACGACGACTGGAATCTCCTGCCCGAAAAAGCTTTCATCCAGCTCAATGACACCCACCCCACCCTCGTCATTCCCGAGCTCATGCGCATTCTGCTCGACGAAGAGGACATGCCATGGGATGACGCTTGGCACATCGTCTGCGGATGTGTCGGCTACACCAACCACACCGTCCTCCCTGAAGCGCTTGAGCGCTGGGGCCTGCCGCTCTTCGCCCGACTGCTGCCGCGACACATGCAGATCATCTTCGAAATCAACAGCCGCTTCCTCCGCTACGTCAGCTCGCACTACCCCGGCGACATCAACCGGCTGCGCCGCATGAGCATCATCGAAGAAGGCGACGTCCAAAGAGTCCGCATGGCCAATCTCGCCCTCGTCGGCGCCAAAAAAGTCAACGGCGTCGCCAGAATTCACTCGCAAATCCTTGTTGATGACATCTTCCGCGACTTCGCCGAACTCTGGCCGGAAAAGTTTACCAACGTGACCAACGGCATCACCCCGCGACGCTGGCTGCTTAAGGCCAACCCCGGTCTGGCCGAACTCATCACCAGGAATATCGGCTGCGCTTGGACCAAAGACCTCAGCGAGCTCAAACAGCTCATGCCGCTGGCTGATGATGATGGCTTCCTTGATGAATTTTACGCCATCAAACAGCGAAACAAGCTCGCCTTGGCAAAGGTCATCAAGGACACCCTCAACCTGACCATTGATCCAGAGTCCATCTTTGACGCACAGGTCAAGCGCATACACGAGTACAAACGCCAGTTGCTGCTCACCCTGTACATCATCATGCTTTACAACCGCCTGATTGACAATCCCGGCTTGGACATCCACCCGCGGACCTTCATTTTCGCCGGCAAATCCGCACCCGGCTACGCAACGGCCAAACTGATCATCCGTCTCATCCACGGCGTCAGCGAGATCATCAACAACCACCCGAGCATCCGCAAAAAGCTCAATGTGGTCTTCCTGCCGGATTACCGCGTATCCCTCGCCGAGTCCATCATCCCCGCAGCCAACCTCAGCGAGCAAATTTCCCTCGCCGGCACCGAAGCGTCAGGCACCGGAAATATGAAACTCATGCTCAACGGCGCACTCACCATCGGCACCATGGACGGCGCCAACGTCGAAATATTCGAAGAAGTCGGCGTTGACAATATGTTCATCTTCGGACTCCGCGCCGACGACGTGCCGAACTTCCGCCGCAGCTACTCGCCGCTGGATGTCTACAACAATGACCTCGAAATCCAACTCGTGCTCGACAATATCCGCAAAAACGTCTTCAGCTTGAATACGCCGGGCGTCTTCGAACCGCTGCTGCGCAACCTCCTCGACTATGGCGATTACTACATGCTCCTGGCCGACCTCCGAGATTACGCCAACACCCAGGACAAGGTTGACGCACTCTACCGGCAGCGCCGGGAGTGGGATCGCCGCGCCGTCATCAATGTCGCCAGTGCCGGCAAATTCTCCTCAGACCGCTCCATCGCCGAATACGCAAAGAATATCTGGAATATCCAGCCCTTTGATGTGGCCGATGACAACCGTTGAACAAGCCGCCCAGGATGGCGACGCTCGGACAAAGAACGGCGATAACGAGCGCCATCCTGAAAGAACAACAGCCATGACCCAAGCCAAGACCGCGCCCCAAGCCAAGCTCATCCTCTTTGATCTTGACGGCACCCTCTACCTTGACGGCGTGCTCTTTCCCGGAGTCAAAGAGCTGATCAGCAAAATCCGCCAGTCATCTCTCGACTACGGCTTCCTCACCAACAACAGCTCCATTGGCCCGGAAGCCTACTATCACAAGCTATGCAAACTCGACCTTGAGCTGTCCCACCGCAATGTCGTCACCAGCTGCGAGGCGACCAGCCTCATGCTGAAAGAACTCCAGGTCGGACCCGAAATCTATATCCTCGGCACCCAGGAGTTCCGCCACTATCTGGAAAGCCAAGGCTTCATCCACAGCTTCGACCAAGCCAAGGCCCTGCTTATCGGCTTTGACAAGGAGCTGAACTTTGCCAAGCTCACCGAAGCCACCAAGCTGGTGCTCGCCGGCAAACCCATCTACGCCTCCCACCCCGACCAGGTCTGCCCCGGCCCCTTTCCCGACGCCGGCATGCTCATCGAATACTTCAAGGCCGCCCGTCCCGGCACTATCATCCAAGCCATCGCCGGCAAGCCCCACCACTGGTTGGTTGATCTCATCTGCGAACGCTTCCAAGTCCGCCCAGAGGAAATCATCATGGTCGGCGACCGCGTCAACACCGACATGCGCTTCGCCCAAAACTTCGGCATGCGCTCCATACTCGTTCTCAATGGCTGCCCCATGCCCACCCTCGGCGACATCAAACCCACCCTCATACTTGAGCACATCCACCAGCTCACCGAGCAATTCTGGCCGGCAAAGCTCGGCTGGTGCCAGGAACACAGGCCATGATCAGCTCCGATCAAATCATCAACACCGTTGATATGGTCCGCAAGGAAAATCTCGACGTCCGCACCATCACCATGGGCATCAATCTGATGGACTGCCGGCACCAGGACATTGGCGTCATGTGCCGTCGCGTCGTCAACAAGATTGAACGCTGCGCCGGACATCTCGTCGAGACCTGTGACGCCATGGTCAACAAGTATGGCGTGCCCATCGTCAATAAACGCCTCGCAGTCAGCCCGGCCGCCGATGTCGCCGCCGGCCATGGCCCGGACGGCTTCGTCGCCCTCGCCAAGGCCCTTGATCAAGGTGCCCGCTCCGTCGGCGTTGACTTTATTGGCGGCTACAGCGCACAAGTCCAGAAAGGCTCCAGCGACGCCGACCAGACTCTGCTCGAAACCCTCCCTGAAGCTCTCATCAACACCGGCAAAGTCTGCGCGTCCATCAATGTCGCCTCCAGCCGCGCCGGCATCAACATGAAAGCCGTCGGTCAACTCGGCCATATCCTGAAAGACATGGCTGAAAAAAGCCGCCAGCAGGATGGCTTTGCCTGCGCCAAACTCGTTATCTTCGCCAACCAGCCCGAAGACAACCCATTCATGGCCGGCGCCTACCACGGCCACGGCGAGCCCGAAGCCGTCATCAACGTCGGCGTCAGCGGCCCCGGCGTCGTCCTCCGCGCCCTTGAACGCCGCATCGCTCGGGAAGGCGCCGAAAACCTCGGCCTTGATGACCTCGCCGAAGAAATCAAACAAACCAGCTGCCGTGTCACCCGCTGCGGTGAACTCATCGGCCGTGAAGTCGCCAAGACGCTCAAAATCGCCTTCGGCATCGTTGATCTCTCACTGGCGCCGACTCCGAAAGTTGGCGACAGCATCGGCGAGATCCTCCAGATTCTCGGTCTGGACGCCATCGGCGCGCCCGGCTCCACCGCCTGCGTCGCCTTGCTCAATGACGCCGTGAAAAAAGGCGGCGCCTTCGCCTCGCAATCCGTTGGCGGCCTCAGCGGCGCTTTTATTCCCGTCTGCGAAGACTCCGCCCTCTCAGCGGCCGCAGCCAACGGCGAACTCAGCCTCGAAAAACTTGAAGCCATGACCTGTGTCTGCTCCGTCGGCCTTGATATGATCGCCATCCCCGGCGACACCCCGCCCGAAACCATCGCCGCCATGATCGCTGACGAAATGGCCATCGGCATGATCAACAAGAAAACCACCGCCGTCCGCTTCATTCCCGTGCCCGGCAAAAAAGCCGGCGACCGCGTCGAGTTCGGCGGTCTCTTCGGCGGCGGCACTGTCATGCATGTCCCCAACGCCGGCAAGTCAGCCCGCTTCATCCACTTCGGCGGGCGTATTCCCGCGCCAATCCACAGCCTTAATAACTGATCTGCCTGCTCCAAAAACCCGATCCGTCTGATCCGCCCGATCCGCCCGATCCACCCAATGCTCTTCACATAAGAGTCCACATAGATCTTGACGAACGTTCAACTCATATAAAAGTCATTGATGTCCGCGTCG
>JAAZKQ010000624.1 GCA_012799755.1 Lentisphaerota bacterium
CAGCCGTAGGGCTTGCGCTCGAATCGCTCCAGCAGGCTTTTCAGCGTGGTACGCACGCCGACCTGCTTGTTGCTCTGGATGAAAGCCAGTTGCTCCGTCTCAGGCTCCGACAGAGTGGTGCCATCGTTGCCGAACAGACCCTTTTGTGAATGCTTGAGGTATTTGCCGATGTCATTTTCGGTATAGGCGACACCAGGCAACATGCGCAAGTTCGGATAGGTTAGAGAGATCAGATCGTGAAATCCGTGCAAAATCCGGGTTTGCGCATCCTCGGAACTGCTTTCGATCTCAGTACCGCCCACGAACAGCTTGGCCTTGCCCATCAGATCCTGTATGCACCGTTGCAAATCGGCATACCGTTCACGGTTCTGCAACCCTTTGTCGCTTAAAATGCGCTTGACCGCTTCCTGTTGCGTTATTGAGATATTCTGGCGGATGTATTTTTCTGTCCGCTTGTACATCAGCAGGTCTCGGATGAGGCGGTCATTTGCAGGCATCACTACCAGCAATTCGTCTCGGCTCATGCTCCGCATTTGCAGGCTGGACACGTTATCGGCATGTTCATGGAATGGGCTGACGACATGGATGGCCAGCTCGTATTCACGTCCATACAACCGGTCATCAAGCTTTTTTGAGAACGGATAGTCCTGCCCATTCTCTTCATAACGAATTTTGCGGGGCTTGATGACGTAGTCGAAAACAATCCTTTCCAGTTCGTCGGTGACATCGGCAGTTTCCACCTCGGTATTTTTGATTTCCTGTTCGACGTCTTTTTCCTCATCCGTCAGGTATTCATAGAATTCACCATTGCGTTGCAAATAGGTTTGCTGTTCCAGCAGGTTGAGCGCTTCCTCAACGTTTTTTTTCAGTGCCGGCAGATCCTGATTGAAGCCATCCAGCATCAGTACACACAGGTTGCGGACGGTCGGCTTGAACTCTTTCACATACTTGACTAGAAAAAGAGTTTTCAGCAGCCGGATAGCAAAGGGAGCTTCAAGATTTTGTTCCGCCTGGATGATAGCTCGCTGGATATTGGATTTCAATGCGGTGCGAATGCCCTCGAACATCAGGTCAAAGGTCGCCAGCTGACCGATGGCGCGCGATCTGATCTGAATCGCCACCTGCTGAAATACGCCCAGCATTGAGCGCTCGCCGACAGAGCTGTGCCTGCCTTCAAAAGCGTTATGCAGGGACAGGTACTGAATGGCAGACTGGAACAGCGAGAACTGGTATGGGACAAACGGATAGCTGACAATGAAATGCTCCCGATCCTGGTAATTCTTAAAGGTCTGCGAGCCATCGGCAAAATCAAAGAGGGTCTTGAAATTGTTGGATTGCGCATGAAAAATGTCTGACAAGAGGCGAATGCCTTCATCATTTTTCATAAGCAGGCGTTTCTGGATAACTTCCGCCACGTCGGCACTGGTAAGCTTCAGGCGATTGGCAAAGCGGGCCTGGATTTTCGAGAAGTCATTGCCTTGCTGTTTGCCCATTTCACCGACAACCGTTGCCATATCCTCCTGGGCAGTCACGATGATCCAGGCGCGTCCCCGGCATTTCGTGGCCAGGCTTTCCGCGATAGTTTGCAGGTTGGTCATCAGCTTGACGTTTTCAGCAATGTACTGACCGACTTCATCAACAAAGAAGTTCAGGCGGAAGCCGGGAGCTTGACGCTCGATATACGCATGTACCTGCCCGGCAAAATCCTCGATGGAGACACGGTATTGATTGCGGTATTTTTCAAGGATGCCGGTTGCCTCGGCCTCGTCACTGCCGGTCACCTGGGCGTATGCTTTAGCAATGTTTTTTGCTTCCAGCAAGGCCTGTTCGCGCCCCCTCTGCCAAGTTCTGCCCGCAGTGGATTCATAGGCTGCTTGGAATTGATCATAGAGACCGCGACTGTCAAGGTCACGTTCAAACTGGGCGATGTGTCCCTGCTTGCCGTAGTAGCCGCACATCTCGTCAAAAACCTTTACAAAGACTGCCAGCAGCGCATCAACCTGTTTCTTGCTTATGACGTCGGCTTTCTGATCAATGTTGAAGAGAATGCTTTTTGACGGAATAGCCGCTGCCCGCTTGAGATCGCCGCGAAGGAGTTCATTATCGCCACACTTGGGCAAAAACAAGTCAAGTGCGGGCGTCCCGTCGATCTGCCGGTTTTCCAGCAGGAGTGCCAGCATCTTCAGCAGATGGGATTTACCGGATCCGAAGAAGCCGGAAATCCAGACTCCATTGGCACCCACATAATTGTTGTAGGCATCCAGAAAAGATTCGAGCCGTTTGGCAATTTCGTTGGTCAATACGTATTCTTCGATTTCGAGGCGAAGGCTGGCCTCATCGTCCGCTTTGATAGCTCCTTCAATCGGGCGGTCAACCGGCTTGCTGAAAATCGTGTTAAGAGTCATCATGCGTCCCTCGTTTATACTTCATAATGAAAGATGTTGAATGCCCGGTAGTACTTGTCATCATGCAGTCTCCCGAAGAGATCAAGCGATGCGCCTGATTCCAGGGATTGGGTATAGTCTCCCGGAAAAAACATGACGGTCGGCTTTTCTTTTGCGGTACTCTGTAAATTGTTCAAGACATTGTGTGAACGGATGTAGGGGAATACCTCGCCGACACCGGATAGGAACAGAACGTCGAAGTCAGTGCCTGCCATCTTGTCTGCAATGGCCGGAACCAGATGTGTTTCAGGATCAAGCACACCTTGCAACAGCTCCTTGAGTTGCACCTTTTCGTAAGAATTCTCTTCTTCAAGGATCTGCTCCCATATCCCGCGCTCTTTAAGGATTGCGATGGCGAGGTCATACAGATTGATTTCCAGAATCTGGATGCCGGTCTGTTCAAGGCGATTGATGAGCCGCTGCCGAAGACGTTCCATTTCCACGGCTTCGGCAGCCTTGAACGGGCAGATGAAAAACGGCACCTCGTTGCCGAGACCTTGTTTATTGAGAAAACGCTGGCTGGAGATGATCGTGAAGAGATGGTTGAATCTGTCCTGCACAGGCAGTCGGGATGTATCTGCTGTCACCGCTTGATTCCTTTCAGGTCGGATTCAAAAATAGGGAGGTATAAAAGATCGGCAGGGCGGCTTTTAAGGATCAGCTCTACTAATGCAGGGCTGAGCATGGCACCCTGAATTAAGTCACCGGTCGTAAGAAAATCCGCCTCACGAAGCATCTTGAAAAGAACTTGTCGCAATTTGTTTCGCGTATTCGGACGAATCGCCTCCAGCTCTGAATGCCACTCGGATTTCCGGTTGTAAAAGGAGTCATATTCCTCGTGGTGCAGATCATGTTTCAGGGTGATGTAGCGTTCGTGAAGCACTTCGACGGCAAAATCGGCGATGAACCGGTATCGCCGACAAACTGCCAGCCATAGGAGACAGGCCTGATCCTGATGAGTTGCTTCAACCAGAAAGGCAAGCTCATTGTCGCTCATTTGTTTGAGCCGGGAAACCACCTCGCTGTAGATTCGCCTGCGCGTATTCATGGTTCTGGCCTGCAGCAAATTCTCGGCGATAACTTGATCACGAACCACATTCCAGTTGCCCACAGCAAGATAAAGCGCAGCCAGCTGCACCGATTCGCGATGAAAGAGACTGCCAGTCGTAAATGACATACTGTATCGACCATCGCTCATGCCTGGGCAAAATCCCTTCTCTCCTAAGAATATCTGAAAACAGACGGCCTCGCCGCCGTACAATCGCACTTCCGATAAAGGAAGAAAAGCACCTTATAAATGTAATCCAGAATCCCGATTTTTCACCCTGTAAGCGGAAGTTCTAACACGCTTTTCCAAACTTTATTGCAATGCGCCAGGCTGCACTTCGAACGAAATACATCCGTCAAGCGGAACTATCTGCACGAATTCTTTCTTTCAACGCTTTCAATGGGCAACTCCTCCGTTTCAGAAAGTTGATTTTTTGATGCGTCTGCTTCCTCTTTCACATCGAATTCGGTTGACTTTATGTATTCGATTACCGACAGATTGCTGTATCGCACGGAGCCTCCGAGC
>JAAZKQ010000625.1 GCA_012799755.1 Lentisphaerota bacterium
CCGGCATGGCCGCCGGCACCGCTGCCGCCATGAGCATCGCCCAAGACTGCACCGTACGAGCCCTGCCCGTGCGCGCTCTCCAACAGCAGCTCAAGCAGGACGGCGCCTTCCTGCCCAACTTCATCCTCTGAAGAAGAATCTTCCCTACCTCATGATATTCACTCACGTCTTTTTCGATTTGGACGGTACTCTTTCCGACCCACAACTGGGCATCTGCGGCTGCATCCAGTACGCCCTGCGCAAAATGGGCCAAGAGCACATTCCCGAACGCCACGAACTCCATTGGTGCATCGGCCCGGCTTTGCGCGAGAGTTTCCGCACCCTCCTCGGCGACACGGCCGGCAGCGACGACGCGGAACAAGCCGTCGCCTTCTACCGCGAACGCTTCGCCGATATCGGCCTCTTTGAAAATGAACTCTACGCCGGTATTCCCGAAGCCCTCGCCACGCTCCAAAACGACGGCCGACGTCTCTACCTGGTCACCGCCAAACCCATCGTCTACGCCGAACGCATCATCGCCCACTTTGCCCTGCAGCCATTCTTCCAAGCTCTCTACGGCAGCGAACTTGATGGCACGTTCACTGATAAATCCCTGCTCAGTGCCGAGGTACTCCGCCGTGAAGGCATCGCGCCGGACAACGCTGTCTTCGTCGGTGACCGCCGCTACGACATTGAGGCCGCCCATGACAACGGCATGCCCTGTGTCGCTGTCACCTACGGCTATGGCAGCAACGACGAGCTCAGCCAAGCCAACGCCGACGCTATCGCCGACGCCCCCGCCGATATCCCCGCCGCCATCCGCGCCCTCGAACAACGCCGACAACAAAAACACGCCAACGCCAAAATACGCTGACAGCTCAGGCGACTTTTCGCCATCATCCCCCATGAATAAAATCCGCGCTGACCAACGCCTGGTGGAATGCGGCCTTTGTGAGAGCCGCAGCGCCGCCCAGCAACTCATCAAAGACCAGCGCGTCGCTTTCGCCGACAGCGCCCAACCCCTGCGCAAACCCGGTCAAATGGTCGCTGCCGACGCGCAGTTTACGCTCGACGACCAACCGCGCTTCGTCAGCCGCGGCGCCGGCAAATTGCTTGCTGCCATCAACGCCTTCAATCCCGACATCGCCGGCAAGGTCGCTCTCGACATCGGCGCTTCCACCGGCGGTTTCACCGATGTCCTCCTCAGCTATGGCGCCGGCAAGGTCTACGCCGTTGACGTCGGCACCGCTCAACTTCACGAAAAGCTCCGCCGGGACCCTCGCGTCATATCTCTCGAACAGACCAATGCCCGTGATCTCAACCGCACTCTCATTCCCGAGCCCATCGCCCTCCTCGTCGCCGATCTGTCATTCATCTCGCTGACCAAGGTCCTCCCCGCGTGCGCGCCCCTTCTCGCCCCCGCCGCCTGGATCATCGTCCTCGTCAAACCACAGTTCGAAGCAGAACCGCACGACATCGGCAAAGGCGGCGTTGTCCGCGACGACGCCGTCCGCCGGCGCGCCATCCAATCTGTCGTCGCCTGCGCCCAACAACAGTGCCATTGGCAGCCCCTCGGCGTCATCCCCTCACCCGTCCTCGGCCCCAAAGGCAACCAGGAATACCTCGCCGCCTTCAGAAACCCTTAATTCAATTTTTTCATCTATCCGCAGATTACGCAGATTAACGCAGATTATTGGCGGCATGTCTTGCCGCTGCGCGGCAATTCACGCCGCCGG
>JAAZKQ010000626.1 GCA_012799755.1 Lentisphaerota bacterium
TAGGTGGCGGTTGCGGCTTCCCACCCTGCTTGGGCGGCGGCTCCGGCGCTTTGGGAATGGGCAGCTGTTTACGGAAAACGACGGGATTCACGTCGGGCGGCAGGTCCTTCACTGACTTGACATACGCAAAGGTGTCGGTCTTAAAATATTCGGGCGGCGCCGGCGGGCTGCCACTTTGCTCGGTGGAGCCGCCGTCGTCCTTCAGCAAATGGTATGCGGCAACCAGCAGCACCAGCAGCACCAGCAGCGCGATGGCCAGCAAGGTGGCGCGCTCCCATTCCTGCTTGAGCTTTTCAACGATATTCTTCATGGACTCGTTCCCACTTCTGCTGCCTAGATTCCCATTGGCTTCGGCTCAATAACCTGGCGACGAGTGCTACGCACCGGCGTGCCCGGCGCCGGCCGGAAAAACGACGAACAGACAACCACCGCCGAGATGTTGTCCATTTTCAACACGCCATTCGTGCCTGTCGGTCGCTTGACCTCACCACGGGGGGTCTTGAACACTCGGTTCACCGTGCCATCGGGCTCAACTTGGATTTGCTGCGCCTGTGGAGGCTGTTCCGCCAGCAACTCCATCTGTTTCATCGGCAAAAAACAATTTTCGCTTTGCAGCGACTGGACGAATTTGATAAAATTGTCCAAGCTCCCCTCCACTTCCAGCCGTACCGGAAACTCCAGCAGATAGGGCTCCTTGTCCTGAGGATCAAGACAGTAAGGAATCATCGGCAACACGCTGACTTTGGATGGCCGGCCCAACCCGGCCCGTATCAGCGATGGATCGGTGGCAACCCGCAACTTATTCTCACGAGCCCGACGAACCACCTCCTGCACAGTCCATAATTTCAGGATCATCTGGTATTTTTCAGGCTCGGCGGTAGACTCGTCCATACCGAAAATAGAGGGCTCCAAGACCACCTTCATGCCTTGCAGCATGGAATCCGTACGGTCATAGAGGTCCTTGTATTCCGTCTGCGAAGCCTTGGTAACGAAATTACTGACATCGCCATAGGCATTATCAATCTTCTGGTTGAACATGCCGGTGGCATGCTTCATCACCAATTCGGCCTTGTCCTGCAAACCCAAATCGCGGGGATCGGCGGTAAAGATATCGGAGGCCGCCGCCTCCTCAGCCTTACTGCTTTTTTTCATCCCCCTGAGGTTCTGCTCATAGGTCTGCAACAGCGATTTAAGCCGTGCGGAGTCCTTAGGCCAGGGTGACTCGCTCAGCTTCTTGTCCACCGACGCGTATTCAGACAGCAGCTCCGAATAAACATTCCACTGCGGGCGGAGAAAAAACATGCCGTAGATCACTCCAAGGACCAGCAGTAGAAAGAGTAGCGCCAGCAAAGTCCGGTGGCGCTCAGGCAGTCGCTGTAATTTCTCATTCAGATTCATACTGAAGTCATTCCAAATCGTTGTCGCGGCCTCAATACCCCTCCACGCCCGTACATCGGCGCGGCGGCACGAAGTTCCTGGTCATTTCTTGCTCGTCTTGCCCTTCTTGGGCGGTGGCGGCGGCGGTAGGGAAATCGGCTTCTTGACAAAAGGCAGTTTCAGAAAGAACTGCGTGTATTCATCAGCAGCCGGGCGTTTGGCGTCCGACTTGGCTTGGAGGCCTTGGAGGAATCTTGCCCAGGGCTCAATAACTTCCAACTCCCGGCCCGTCCATTCGCTGCTTTCATCCAGCCAGTCCACTCCCGCAAAGTAGTTTCCCGACGCCTTCTTGTCCTTCCCCGAAGCGGCATTGCTGCTCTGCTCATTCGGCAACTTCTTGTCACCCTCCGAATCGCCGCCGTTCCCTGGTTCATTAAGGTTTTTTTGGATAGCCAGTACGGCCTCAAAGCGCTTGTTTCCCACGACCGGCGTGAAGCCCCCCAAAACCATGTAGGTCAGCAACGGCATGCTATTCACATTGGTATAGCCAGGCCCTGCTGCTTTGCTGTCCACAACCGTCGGCGTCCCCCCACCGAACATCGCGCCGGAACCAGTCATTGCACTCGGTACAGGGACACCTTTGCCCTTGTCCTCCTTGGCTGGCGCATTGGCGCGATGACTGAATTCATCAGCCAGATAGACGCTCCACACGCCATCGGGGTAGGCTTCACACAGTTTTTCCATACTCTCAACAAAGCGATGGGGGCGCCAACCGTATTCCACAATGGGCAACAACATTTTTTGACAAGTGGCAATCTGGTCCTGGACAGCGTCCAGTTTGGGCACCACCGAACTACATTCCCTGAGTTCCCGCAGCCTTTCCTCCAGGCGGCGTTGCTCTTGCAGCCAATGAATATGGAAGCCCACCATCACCCCGAAGATCAGCAGGAAGAACAGCGTCGTCGCCGCCACCAGATAGGGGAAACGCTGTATGCGTTCCTTCTGCCAACGCAGCAATTTAGGAATGAGTGACAAATGGAAGCGCGCCTCGCCCAGGCTCTGCAAGGCCAAGCCGTAGGCGATGGCGTAAGTCGGCGCAACCTCACCGTTAATCTTGGGGCCAAACAAGGCCACTTCACAACCGTAAGTCCGGGACAGATGCCGCGCCAGACCAGGCAGCTGAGCGCCGCCGCCACAGAGCCAGATGCGCTCAATCAAGGCGTCTTTAAGCTCGCTTTGCTCACCGCCGCGCCAATGGTCAATGGCCGTGCGCAACTCCGTTTCCAGCTGTCGCATCGCCAGCAGCAAGGACTGTTCGTCATTGACATCATCCGGCGTCAGACTCTTCTTTTTGCTCTCCGCCTCAGCCTCCGTGCAACCCAGCGCATGCGCCAGCACTTGCGTGAAGCGCAGCGAACCGAACATCAGACTGCCCACATAAAGCACCTCGCCCCCAGCGAGCACCACCACCGTCGAGTTTTCGTGACCAATGTCGAGCACCAGTCGCGGCGCTTGGGCTTCGGCCTCCTCCGGGCGCAAATGAAGCAGGGCGTTGACCGCCGCCAAGCCAGACATGGCCATATCATCCAGGCGCAACCCGATGCCGGTATAGCGTTCGGCAAATTCATCAACTGTCGTTTCACGGCAAATGCCGATGAGCACAGGGTTGTTCCGGCCAAAGGCCGCCGCCATGGGCTGGTAGTCATAGATGAAAGTGGCTTCCGACAGCCCCGCCAGATGCAGCGTCTCATAATGAACCATCTTGGCCAGCTCGCCCGCCTTCACCCCGGCGCTGAAATCGCTGATCTGGGTCGTAGCCAGATACTGCGGCAATGACACACAGAGAGGCTGCTTCTGGCAAGCCAGCTTCTCCTGCAACCAGCTCGCAATGCTGGCGTCGAGCTCTGACAGGTCCAGCAAGCCCTCTTCCCTGATGTCCAGCAGCGCCTGGTCGACAAAATGATGCTCTTGCCGCGGCGCTCAAGCCGCAGCGCCTTCACCGTCGTCTGGCCGACGTCCAGCCCTATGCCTGTAGTGTGGCGTGTGATTCGCATGGTTCTCTTACGGTGCAATGGTCGGCGTCACCTCAACATACTCGCCGCGGTCATTGATCACATTGGCAGTCACAAAGATCAGTAGGTTGCTCGGAACATCAACAAACGATGTATGCCGGAACAATACGCCCAGCAAGGGTATGTCGCCCAAAACCGGCACTTTGCTGACTTTTTTTGTCTTCAGCCGTTCCATCATCCCGCCGAGCACCACCGTCTGACCACTGCTGACGCCAACGGTTGTCGCAATCATCTTCTCATTCGTCCGCGGCAGTTTGACCTGTGTTATTCCGCTATCTTTCGTCTCTTCTTCATTCAAATCTTCTGTGTCAATTCCTAGTTTCTCGGCAATTGTCTTCAGGAGGCTGAAGCCCGCCGACTCACGACCGCCCCCACCAGCAGCACCTTCCCCGCCATCGCTAAAGGTTGTGTAGTCCTCCCATTTGACGAATTCGACGATTTCCGGCTTGAGGCCGAGCAGGACAGTCCGACCGTCATTGCCGATGTTGACCCGCACATCAAAAGTAATGCCTAGGGGAAGCTCAACAGGCGTGCCAGTTGGTGCCAATGCACGATTCTCTCTATCCAGACTACCGCCAAAAGTCACCACGTCGTATTCTTCAAAGTAGTAGATATTGTCGCCCATGCGGAAACGCGCCGTGCGATTATTCATCACCGTCACCCGCGGCGCGCTCAACGTCACCGACGAAGCTTTGTTCTCAATCGCGCTGACCAAGACATCAAAGGTACGATTGGCAATCACGCCGCTGACGTTCATCAGGCCGACGCCTGTTTCTGCCCCAGGCCCCAGCGCGCCCAGTTCAGTAAGCATGTTGGTCACTCTGACGCCTTCGGGTGCCAGAGGATCCAAGTTGGGCACAAAATTCTTCTGAGCAATTTCCACGCCAAGGTCCCGAAGGTCATTCTGGGAAATACTAATGAAGCGCGCCTCAATGGCGACCTGGTAGGGCGGCTTGTCAAATTCGCGCACGAGCTCTTCAACCAAGCGTAAATTTTCCCGCGAATCACGCACGACGAGGATATTCCGGGTGCGGAAGATGCGGAAGCTGGCGCCGACCGGACTGCTGGCGAGCAAAGCCGTCAGGGCTTCTTCCAAGTCGTTGTCTTCCTCTCCAGGGATATTGCCGCTGCTGCCCATGGTTGCCCCCGGGGCGCTAGGCCCTCCTTGCGGCACAACCGGCAAAGCCCCTTGCGGCAGGCGGATGATACGCGTCTCCAGCTGCGGTCCCTCGCTGACCTCTAGACTGCGGGTGACCCATATAAGATTTTCACCGAGATTGAAGGCAATGCCCATGTTCCGGGCGATGTAGCCGAACAGTTCCTTGAGCGGGACCTCGTTGACGCTGATGGTCAGGGTTTTTTCTTCCTGCAACGCATCGTCGGCAATGACATTAAGCCCTTCGGCGTTAAGCGCCTGCACCAGCTCGGCGACGCCGGCGTCAGTGAGGTTGATAGTCACCTTGCGGTTCACCAGCTCTTCCATGGGGCCCGGCGGCAACTCTATCGGCTTCAGGTTTGAATCAATGACTACTGTACTGCCGTAGCTGGCGGGCAGTATCCCCGCCTGCTGGACTTCCTGCAGCATGGCGCCCTGGCCGACTTTCTGCTGGGCCTCCAGAGGCTTCTGAGAACGCGCCAGCTCAATGCTCGCCTGCAGGTAGCTGACTTCGTCCTTGAATAAATCCAATTTCAACAGCGGTTGGATGCTGGCTTCGGCGGCGTCCAATTCACCGCGATCCAGTTGCCGATGGGCCACATCCAGTCGCCGCCGAATAACAGCGCGGAACTCACGTTGTTCATTGGCCTTGGCGATGGCCTCGATCTCCTCCGGCGTCTGGGGTTTGAGCGGGTCCTCAGGCAAATGCGCACAGGCGCCCACCAGCATCCAAATGCCTGCCATCGTCAACAGCCCTAGTTTTCGCATAACCAGCATCCTCATTGCTATGTCACTCTTACCAAAAAGTTTCATTGTTATCGTTTCATATCAGCGAGCCGGCGTCTGCCATCGCCCCCCCGCTCCCAGCACTGACCAATATAGACGACAAACGCCCAAACCAAGGGCATTCCCGCCTGGTTTGGAGCCAACTCAGCTTAGTAACGCCTGAATAACATTCTTTATTGACAACCCTCACGGAGCTGAGATTTTTTTAATAAAGCATCCGGCAGTCGGTCGCCAAGGCTCGTAAAAGCGAGCGCAAAACGCATAAGTAACCGGCCACCCATTGATAACTGTTGTTCCCGCAAGCTGCAATGGACAGTATGGACGTTGCACATACTGTCCTCGCCCGCCTTGGCGACATGTGCTCTTTGACTTGCCTCGGAGAGGCAATACCATGAGTAACCCCAGGTGGAGCTGTGCGAAGCACTGCGGAACCTGGGGTACTGCCACCCTACAAGATCAGAGCCCCGGGGGGGGCGACACTATCGCAACGTGGATACGCGGTGGCACATGAAAACACATAAGCTAAGGCCCTTTCTTTGTTTTTGAGCCGCATTGTTGGCGCTGATTCATGTGTCGCCTTTCCAAGGCTCTGATTTCGGGGGATGCCTTGCCCCAGGTTCCGCTTCGCTCCACCTGGGGTTACTCATGGTGCCAGCTCTCCGAGCTTGCTTTTCA
>JAAZKQ010000627.1 GCA_012799755.1 Lentisphaerota bacterium
CAGCATCGCCGACTGGCGCCAAAGAGGCCGAGGAACACGAACATAAACGGCGCTTCACCCAGGGCGACGCTCCGCCTTCGGCGACGCTTTGCCCTGGGCTATCATAGCTCGCGCTTTCAGCGCTCAAATGCCAGGGAAAAGATGTTTTGGCAACAAGGCGGTCAGAATGATTGCAGGAACAGAGTTATCAAAGAGTGACCGCTTACGGAAAAAGATCGCGCGCGACCGGCCTGGCGTTGGCAATACATCGCCCAGAGTCTATTTTGAGCGGTGATGCGTGTGAGCGCAGGCGGTTTTTAGTTTTGTGTAGCGAATGTTGTGTCCAAGAAAGAAAGAGGGTGTGGTCATGGGACAATTGCAGGCAGGAACGGGTAGGACGGACGTTACGCCGGGACTGGGATGTCATATCGCCGGGCATTTCGAAGACCGTATTGCCGAGCACATTCGCGATCCCCTTTATGTGAAGGCTTTGGCGCTTAGTGATGGCGAGACGACCATCGGCTTGATAACCGCTGATCTGATATACGTCTCTTCGCAGATTACCGAGGAAGCCAAGAACATGATCGCGGCCCGGACCGGCGTGCCGCCTCACTGCGTCATGATTTCAGCCACGCATACCCATACCGGCCCGGCTGTCCGCGCGGTGCTTGGTACGCCCGCTGAACCGGAATATGCCGAAACCCTGCCGAAAAAGATCGCCGATGCCTTCATCATGGCCTATAATCAACGTTGTCCTGCCGAGCTGGCCCATACCTCCGGCCACTGCCCGGAGGAGGTGCACAACCGCCGCTGGCACATGAAGGACGGCTCGGTGCGCATGAATCCCGGCTACCGCAACCCCGATGCCATCAGGCCGGCCGGGCCGACCGACCCCGAGCTCGGAGTGATGATCCTGCGGGAAAAAGGCAGTCGCAAGCCGCTGGCTGTCTATGCGAATTATCCGCTGCATTACGTGGGCAATGACCGGCATTGTTGGATATCGGCGGATTATTTCGGTGAATACGCCGCGGCGCTGCAACGCATTGCCGGCGATTCCTTCATGGTCATTATGGCCAATGGTTGCCAAGGCAATATCAATAACTGCGACTTCACCCGCCCGGCTCGCAAGTCCATTGACCCCTATCACAAGCAGCGCCGCGTTGCCAACGTCATCGCCGCCGAAACCTGGAAACAGTGGATGTTGCTGCGTGAAGATGACTTCGTGGACCAGCTGACCATGGCTGCCACGCTTAAGATGCTGCCCTTCCAGCGCCGCCGGGCGAGCGCCGAGGATTTGGCCAAAGCCGAAAAGCTCATCGCCGCCAATGACCGCAGCAGCGCCATGGAGTGGGTCTATGCCAATGAATTGATCAAGCTCGAAAAGGACATGCCGCTGTCCTGGGAGGTGCCCCTGCATGCCATGCGTGTCGGCGACCTCGGCATTGTCGGTCTGCACGGCGAGGTCTTCGTCGAAATCGGCTTGGCCATCAAGGAACAGTCGCCCTTTGAGCGTAATTTGGTCGTCGGCATGGCCAATGGTTCGTCCGGCTATATCGCCACCGACCAAGCTCTCCGCGAAGGCAGCTACGAGACCCGCCTCTGTCGCCATGTCTGCGCACCGCCCGGCACCGGCCCGGCGTGGATCGCCGCCGCTGTCAGCGCCCTCAACGAACTCAAAGAGTAGCTGCATTGGCCAACACCGGTCGCCCGCAGTTGAAAAGCGCTGCCGCCGCCGGGCAGCCGCTTGCACTCTGCCCGTTTTTTGGTAACCGGTCACCCGTTGATATTCGCAGCGCCGGCAAACTGCACATAGAGCGCCTGTCGCCTTGGCCGCGAAGCGGCAGAAGCGCTGAAGGCGCAAAACATACCAGTAACCACTCCGGTGGGGAATAC
>JAAZKQ010000628.1 GCA_012799755.1 Lentisphaerota bacterium
CCTGGATGCGCCGCCGCAGACCGCATTTTTGGCGCCCGAATAGGTAACCGCTCACCCATGGATACTCGTGTCCGACTAGAGTGGAAGCCGCCCTCCTGACACGCCCGTCAGCTACCCCTATACAAAAAATTCCGTGTATTCCGTGTATTCCGTGGTTAAAAACCGTTTGCGTATTCCGTGGTTAAAAAACATTTGGAATTGATGGGGTGCTGCCCAATGAGTGACCGCTTACGGGCAATCTGCGACATCTGCGGATAAAAAGTATTATTCCACGATAAGGTCGCAGGCGAAGCTGCGGGTGCTGAGTTTGTCGCAGACTTCGTCAGCAAAGAAGGCGACGCGAAGGGCGCTGTTGCCGCGTTTGTCACGAAACAGGCTCAGCGAGGCGATTTGGCTGTGGTCGAGATTGGCGATGGACCAGCACTGCTGACCATCGCGGTGGATGAAAGAGAGTGCCCTGACAGCGGCCAGGGCGTCGTTGGCGACGCTCCAGAATGGCTCCTCGTTCTTTTGGGCGGCGATGTTGAAACGCTGGCTGCCGGAGCCGCTTTGTATATCAATGTCGGTGATTTCCCGTGCCAGCGGGTATTCCCAGACGAGAGTTCCCCGGCATTCAGGTCGCGGCTGTGCCGTCACTGAGCCATGTATGCGTATTCGCGGCGAAGCATCCAGGTGGTACTCCGCCACGTAGGCGACTTTTGGCAGCGCCGAGAACCCCAGTTTGCTGTCGTCCCTTTTGAGTTCGCCCGAGAAGCGCAGAACCAGCCCCTCAACGTTATCGGTCACTTCCATACCGGCTTCCATATTGTTTTTCGTGGTCCCGAAGCAGGGCAATTCGCGTGAGCGTTCCGGATCACGGCTGGACGTGAAAAAGCCGTCATTGGAATAGATGCTGACGTTCTGGAGCAGCGGCGAGCCGGTTTTACCGAGGAGAGCGGCCATGCCACCGCCGTCATGGCGATTCACGCGCAGTTGGAAATAATCGTTGCTGAAGCGATGGCTGGAACTGTCGCTTTGGAGCTCCCAGCCAAAACCGGTAGTGACACCGGAGACTATTTGCGGTGGATCATCGGCACGAATGGTGAATTCGATGACCTGTCCTTTGGGCTGCAACCGCAGGGTCAGCCCTGGGGCAAGCGAGCCATTTTCCCGCAGGAAAATATCCTCCAGCAGAGCCTGGTCCGCCTGGGAGAAGCGAATGCCCGTCCAGTGGCTGCCTTTACGGACGCAGATCTGGCCGAGTTGCGGGTCCAGTGGTTGCGCGTCGGCTTGCCAAAGCATGCCACTTTTCTGCACCAGGTGCGTAATGCGGATTGTGCGAAGCCAGAGATCTTTTTCAATGAGGGCCAATTCATCGCCGCGGGGATGGCGTACGGAAGGAATATCGCGCAGGGCGCCTTCGCAGGTGGCGACGTACCATTCGTCAACGTCATCGCCGAAAGTCAGTTCCAATGCCGGTTGTTCACCATTGGCGGCGGGGGTGACTTCCAAATGAACCCTGATGCCCGGTGAATAATCCCCAGTAGTGTAAACGCTTTGCAGGCGAGCGCCGTTGGGCCAAGCGCCCTCAAAGAGGTGTTCACTTTCTTCGTTGTCCGGTGAGAATCTGCCCAGCCGTTTGCGTGAGATATCTTGCGTATAATCAATCTGTTTGCCATCGCGGATTGTCTCCGCCGGCGAAACTAAATGCATTTTTTGCAACACATTGCGGCCAGTCTCATCAAGCAGGGAGACGAGAAAGCCATCCACGGTTTCTGCCCTCCAAAAATCAGTCCTGATGCTATGCCCGACACGGTCCGGGGCCACCTTGGGCATGGCAGCGGGCTTTTTGTTGTCGGGCGCTGGTGGCGGGAAGGGTTGGGGTGCCGCAAAAGCAAAGACCTGCGTCGCGTAGGGCGGCAGTTCGCTGCGGACTGTCTTACCGTTGCAAACTGCCAAAGCGTCGCTGCAAAGTTCGCGCATATGCAGCGTTCTGTCCTGGCATTCCGGTGGGAGCAACAGAGTAAGCTTCCTGGGCTGGCCGCTGAAATTGACGGCGACAGCGGAGAATTGTTCGGGCAATATGCGCGTGAAGGTCAGCACGGCGGGATCGGAGCTGCCCGTCGGCAGATAGACGGCCTTGCCGCGGACGAATTCGGGGCGTTTGCGGATGGCCGAGAGCGTCCGGATAAGTGTAGCGGCGCCGACATCGCCATCCTGGCTGATCAGCGGCAGGCCCGGAAGCAGGAAGCAAGTCGCCAGCAGCGCATCGCGGTGACCGCTGCCATAACGGCGAATTGCCGGAGCATTGTCATGGTTTTCGCAGAAACGCATGAGTCCCAGCGCGTAGTCAAGGGGCATGGCCGCCTCGTCCCGGTCGAGGTAGAGTTTCAGCTGCGGCACCCATTCTTCGGGCGTGCTGCGAGGAAGTTGCGAGAAGACGTAGCCGCCGATGATCGTGTCGTAAATAAAGTCCATCTCTGACAAATGCGACACGGTGCTGGTCTCGCCGAGGAGAATGCTTTCCGGCTTGACCTGCTCCATGGCCTGATGGACACGTTTCATGAGAGTGATGGCGCCCTCTGTGCCGGATTGGGAGGGAATGCGGCCGTCGGTTGGCCATTCGTTGTCAGGCGAGTAGCGGGCACAGTCCACGCGCCAGCCGTCAATCCCGCAACGGCTGATGAAGTGTGTCGCCAGCGTCATCATTTCGTTTTGCCAGCCTGGCGAGGCGTAATCCATGGCGTAACTGCCCCACCAGAGTTTTGGGCTGCCATCGGCGTGCCGGGAGAACCATTCCGGGTGTTCCACGAGAAGTTTTTCGCCGTAGGGATGCTTCGGCTTGGGGCCGTGCGGGATGAGGTCCATCAAGACACGGATGCCCAGTTTTTGCGCCTCGGCGCAGAGGGCCGCTAAATCGTCTTCGCTGCCGACGCCGTCTTCAAAATCGTAATAGGAGAACACGCCGTAGCGGCCAGTGTTGAAGGGATTGAACCAGAGAATATCAACGCCGATGTTCTTGAGATGGGGCAGCACGGCCTGGCGGAAATTGTCAAAGCCGCCGATGTCAACCCAGCGGGAAGCGGTGGTGCCCTGGACGTAGGCGGAGTAAAGAACCGCGCCATCTGTCCATTGCGGGCGCTTCCGGCAGCTAAAGCCGTTGAGCGTCCACGCGCGACCGAGGGACGCCAACGCCTCATTCAATGAGCTGTCTTCGACAAGGGTGACGAGCTCTTCACCTGAGTCCAGACAATCGCCCTTCTGCATGCGGGCGCGGATATTGAAATCGGTTTGGACATCGGCCACGCCGTCGCCCGTATCGGTGTAAATGGCATAGTCCGATTTCGTCGTCTGCATGCTCACGCCGATGCCACAGCGCAAGCTGCTGTTGTAGAGAACGGCGCCGGGAATATGATTGCGGGCGGGAGCGGAATATCGGCGGGTTTTGCTGCCGATGAGCGGAAAGTCCTGCGGCGGCCAGTAACTGGGATGGATGACGCAGCAATCAGCAGCTTGGCCGACAAGCAGACCGTCGAGCGCAAAACGAAAGATTTTGATGTCCACAGGGGCGTCGTCCAAGCGCGTCCACGCGACTCTGCGAGAGAAGATTTTTTCGTCGGCAAAAAGCCGGCAAAAGACCTCCAGTTGCCAACCCGGACAGCTTAGTGTCATCTTGAGCTCCTGACCGTCGGCGACGTTCGTGACGCTGTGTTTTTCCACCTTGAACGGCGGCGCCGCAGGCGGGAGGAGCCAGCTGTCGTCTTTAGCCTGGATGTTGTACTGGCATGACGGACTGGGCGTTATGCGCGTTCCCGCTGCCGAGATGATGTCGGTCAAGATGCCCGATTGAGCGTCAAAATGCAAAGTCAGGTGTTCGTTTTGCAGTTGTATGGCAGCCCCCTCCCCCAGCAGTCCAAGCGACAGAAAAATGACGAGCAATGTCCGTTTCAAAAATTGCTTTTGCATGATGGGGCTCCCGTGCCTGAATAGAGAATGAGGCGTAACTGGAGTGACGTTACGACCAGCAGCCAAGGGGCTTGCTGGAGATACCTTACACGACAGCCGGGAGATTTCCCCTGATAAACCACAAAGCGATTGATTAACCGTAATCGGCTACTCTTCGGGTAACCGGTCACCGATTGATACCGGTCATGCCGGCGGTCTTTTTCAGCTGTGGTGCCTTTACAAGGCACTGCCTCTTGGGGAGCTCGCCACCCCAGCCTGAAGGCTGGGGTTAAGCATGGCTAAGCGCCTACGGCGCAATATGGACACGATGAACACGATGAACACGATGGACGACAACACTTGCCCGCCTGTCGTCCATACTGTCCATAGCAACTGATAGAAACAAGGGTTACCAATGGGTGACCGCTTACCTCTTCGGTCTGAGACGCAGGGGACGCAGGAGGCAAGATAGACGGGACAGTATACGCTATCGTCTATAGTGTCCATAATGTCCATAGTTCGTGAGTTGCAGGCAGTCATGGATACTTGGCACCGCAACTTGCGGAACGGAAAGCACGAGTACCATTGGTTGACCGCTTCCCAAGCCAGCCGATTCCCCCTTCAGAAACAATCTGCGGAATCTGCGACATCTGCGGATAGACAAACTGGTCACCGCCAGTCGGCATGGTCGAGGGCGCCGAAAAGCATGGCCGATTGCGGCAGTGCCGGCAGCTCACTGAGCACGGCTTCGGCCCAACTTTCC
>JAAZKQ010000629.1 GCA_012799755.1 Lentisphaerota bacterium
CACCAAACGCCCGGCAAACAGCAAGCTCGGAGAGCTGCCACCATGAGTAACCCCAGGTGGAGCGAAGCGGAACCTGGGGCCGCCGGCCCCCCGGAATCAGAGCCTCGGCGAGGCGACACATGAATCAGCGCCAACCATGCGGCTCAAAAACTGACCGATTACGAATACAAAATAACCTTATATTTTGTATACCTTGCCATACAAGAAAACCCCATATATTGTATAGTTCAAAAAAAACTACGCGAGGTATATCATGCTGATAACCAGAGAAGCCCTGCCGATTTTTCAAAGTCTGTTGGCGTCTGGGAAAGTCGTGATTGTGACCGGCGCCAGACAGGTGGGAAAAACCACCCTGGTCAACGAAGCACTACAAGCGCAAAAAGTCACCTATTTGAATTTCGACATTGCTCACGACGTCGCCCGCTTTCGCGCCGCAAGCGTCCTCCCCCCCGACGACGCGCTCAAAAGCCTGGACAGCCCAGACTATCTGGTGATTGATGAAGCACAGCGGGAGCCGGAGTGCGCCCGTGTCGTCAAGGGCTGGTACGACAGCAAATTGCCGCTACGGATCATTCTGTTGGGCTCTTCCAGTTTGAATCTGCTCTCTCAAGCCACAGAAAGCCTGACCGGTCGGAATCGTAAATTGCAGCTGCCACCTTTCATTCTGCCCGAAGTGCTGGCGGCGACCAGCTGGATGCGTCCAGAATACAAGCTGCCGATTATCGAAGAACATTTCGCCCCGCAATTCAGGGTGACCTTACTGCGAGCGATGGTCTATGGCAGCTATCCGGAAGTCGTAACCAGCGAGAACCCCGCTGCCTTGTTGAGGGAACTCGCCGGGGATTATCTATGGAAGGACATTCTGCAACTGGGGCTCATCAAAACCCCTGACCTGATTCGCCGCTTGTTGGTATTGCTGGCGCATCAGGCCGGCAGCGAGATATCCGTCAATGAATTGGCACAGCAACTCGGCATGACCCGGGTAACCGTTGATCGCTATCTGGACCTTCTTGAAGAAACATTCGTGATTTTCCGCTTGCCGGCCTACAGCACCAATCCACGCAAAGAGGTGGCAAAAAGCAAGAAGATTTTCTTTTGGGACACCGGTATCCGCAATGCCATCCTCAATGCCTTCGACCTCAACGAAAACCGTCCGGATGTCGGTCCCCTCTTCGAAAATTACCTGGTCGCCGAAATCGCCAAACGCAATCTGCTGCAAGCGCAGCCCAACGAACTCTACTTTTGGAGAACGGTTTCCAAATCAGAAGTAGATTTGCTCATCAAGCAGGGCGACAAGCTGGCCGCCTACGAAATCAAATGGGGCAAGAAACGCAGCAGCACGACCGCATTCTACAACGCCTACCAGATAAAACCCCGGACACTGACCCCAACCCTGCCCTCACAATGGCCCATGGCTTGAACATCGGCGTAAACACAGGATGCGCCTGATTGACGCTGCGCTCATTTCCTTTTTTCTATCCGCAGATGTCGCAGATTAACGCAGATTTTTTCAGCTTGGCTGCTTGGAAATCCAAGGTCCAGCCCACATCACCCCGCCGCCGGCCGTGCCCGTCACCGAACAACCCAAGCGCAGGTCTTCCAACCGTGCTGCGGGCTTGCAACCCGCAGGGCGCGAGCCGCACTCTTCTCCGCTGTTTCGGAATGACACGCAACCAGTCCCAATCAGTTCCCACCTTCATCACGCTCTGAAAACCATGCGCTCAATACCACGTCGCCCCTTTGGCGGTTGAGGTCACGTTGCGCGCGAAGAGGCGTAAAAATGGTCGGCAATCAGGAACATTGAATGTCCAATCAACCTGGGCTTGGCGCTGTTTGATCTCATCATCGGAAAGCATGGCCTTGATCGTGCGTTGCGGAATATCAATTTGAATGATGTCGCCGTCAGCGATTGCGTTGAGCGGTCCGCCCACCGCGGCTTCCGGGGACACATAGCCAATACTGAGTCCGGAGCTGCCGCCGGAGAAGCGTCCGTCCGTGATGATCGCCACTTTGTCGGCAATGCTCATGCCCGCGAGCTCTTTCTGGAAAGTGAAGGCGGTGGTGCCAAAACGCCCCTTGGGGCCGAGATAACGGATGACGACGACCGTTCCGGCGCTAATCTCGCCACGCCGCAAAGCGGCGGTGGCATCATCAACTTCGTGGAAGACTTTTGCCGCCCCGGCAAAACGCAGCATTGATTCCGGCACCGCCGCCGTTTTGATGATAGCTCCCTCGGGCGCAATATTGCCGTAAAGCACGGCAATGCCGCCGTCATTGATCACCGGATTATCCAAAGAACGGATGACCTCCGCATTATAGATCGCTGCGCCGGCCGCATTCTCGCCAATCGTTTTGCCGTTGATCGTGAGACAATCGGCGTGCAGCCTGGGCATGAGATTTTTCAGCAGCCCCTGCATGCCGCCGGCGGCATCGAAGTCCTTGAAATAATACCTGCCGTTGGGAGCAATTCCCGTCAACAGGGGAATGCGATGCGAGGCTTCGTCAAAGAACTTCCACCAGTCGCGCTCAATCCCGGCCTCGGTAGCGATGGCTGGAATATGCAGCAGCAGATTGGTTGAGCCACCGATGGCAATATCGGTGATGATGGCGTTTTCCAGAGCTTTTTCGGTAATGATATCGCGAGCGCTTATCCCCGCCGCCAGCATGCGCATCACATGGCGTCCGGCCTCATAAGCCATTCCGCCGATGCGTTTGTTGGTGGCATCCGTCGTCGAATTGTTCGGCATGGCCATGCCGAGGGCTTCCGCGATACAGCACATGCTGTTGGCGGTGGTCATGCTCCCGCAGGCGCCCTGCCCCGCATGAGCGCAGCCAACCATGTCGTCGAAGTCTTCGCGGCTCATTTTGCCTTCCATCACTTTCCCCACCGAACCGGACACCTCGGTCAGGCCAATTTCCTGCCCCCGGTAAAAGCAGTGCGGCATATAGCCGCCGGTCACCACCGCCGCGGGAATATCCAGCCGCGCCGCCGCCATCAGGTGCCCGGGCACAATGGAATCGCAGGTACTCAACAGCACCATGCCGTCGAACATGTTGGCTTCCACATTGAGCTCCACTTCGTCGGCGATCAGGTTGCGGCTGGGCAGTTCGATATAGCGTGGGTCCTTGAGCACCATGCCATCGCAGAGGCCCGTCGTGACCACCTCAAAAGGCAGCCCCCCGGCTTCACGAATGCCGGCTTTCACCCGTTCGGCAATCTCCCGCAGATGAACGTGCCCAGGGTTGTACTCGTTCCAGGAGTTGACCACGGCTATATAGGGCCTCCTGATTTCCTCTCTGGTGTAGCCCAAGCCCATGAGAATGCCGTCGCGTTTCACACTGGCGACACCAAAATCCAGTTTGCTGCGCTGATTCATGCCTTTATTCTCCCGCCATTATTTTGCGCACATCGTGAACAAGCCGCTGACAATCCTGCTCGGAAAGAACCGGAAACGGTGAACTCGCCACCGCCCGACACAAGCCCAGCCCGGCAGCGGCCGTTTTTAATTCCACCGGAAAACAGCCATGACGAATGATGACTTTGACCAACTCCAAATTGCGCTGCTGCCGTGCCTGCGCGCCACCGATATCGCCCCGGCGGTAATGATCATATAAACTCACCGTCAGTTCCGGATAGATGTTGGCGGTCACAGAAACCCCGGCCGGCGCCCCGGCGACAAAACTTTCCACAAACAAACGGTCGCTGCCTTGGATGACCGAAAAATGCTTTTGCGCATGGGTGCGCTCAAGGAGCTTATGGAAATAGTCCATGTCGCGATCACTGTCTTTGATGCCAATTATCCGCTGATCAGCACTAAGCCTTTTTACCAGTTCCAGCGACAGCTTATTGCCGGTATAGCGGCTGATATTGTAAAGAATAATGGGGAGCTCTATCGCCTCAGCGATGCGCTCGTAGTAATTCAGCAATGCCCCGTCGTCAAAAAGATAATAGCTCGGCGGAGTGACGATGACCGCATCCGCGCCGGCGTCCTGAGCCATTTTGGCGTTGTCAATTGCCCGCAGAGTGCCGGTGTCCCCCGTCCCGACAATCAGCGCAACGCCGGCCGGCATCGCGTTTTTGACCACTTGGAGCAAACGTCGCTTTTCAGCATCGCGCAACGTCGCCTGCTCTCCCGTTGAACCAAGCGCCAGCAGCGTTTTGATCCCGCCGCCAACGACTCGTTCAAGCAACTTGTCAACGCCGCGCTCGTCAATCTTCTCCTGCTCAGTAAGCGGAGTAATCAAGGCGCAGATAATTCCCTCCAGTGTCATTTTCATAGCCATCAAGCTTTCCGGATATCCTTGAGATGTTCAGAGACTGTAGTGAAATGCCAGTACTGGAACCGTCGCTTTGACCGTCAAACCGGCACAGGCCAACAACTCATCGCTAAAGTATTTGAGCTCTTTGCGGTCATGCCGCGCCCTTGCCCTTGGCCGTCTCCTGAGCTCGCGCTCATTGCGCTCTCTCGTATCGCGACAAAGCGCCGGAAATGCAGTCACCTGCTCGCCAAGGAGTCGTTAAAAAATTAAGGCAACAGTTCTGGAATTGTTCCAAGTTGTTTTTTGCAATAGGTTTTCTGCATGGGAAACAGAGGGCGGCA
>JAAZKQ010000630.1 GCA_012799755.1 Lentisphaerota bacterium
GAAACGGCCTTGGGCGTGGGGGTGGGAACCTGATGCGTTTCCTTTACACTGGGTTCCTTGTGAAGTTTGGCGGCCAGGCTGGCGCTCATGCTTGCCAGCAGCTTGCGGCAGGGCAATTGCCAGTCGAAGAACCAGATAATGGCGAGGGGAATGACGATGAGTGAGGAAGCGACAATTGCCGAGCCGGTGGAGTTCATCAGCAGGTGCAGCCAACCGCTACCGGGGCCGCAGAGGCGTTGGCCGAGGACTCCGCCGGGTATGGTCGCGATGTTCAGGCGTTCGCTGAGCTCGGCAAAGGCGCCGGGCCAGATGCCCAGAAGCATGGCGCAGCCGACAAGCAGGAGCAGGAATGCCGTCGGGTATTCCCATGAGGCCGGCCGCACACCGCGGCGCCACAGTAGCCGGCGCAGGCAGCAAAGCAGGGCCAAAAGGGTGAAGGGATAGGCTGCCAAGCCGAAACTGAGCAGCATGAATGAGGCGACATGAGCGCCTATGTAGCCGATCAGATTATGTGGGTAGGCGCTACCTTGCAGGCCGCCGGCGTAGAAGTCCAGGTCGGCGGCATGAAAAGAGCCGAAGGGCCAGAGGGCCAGTAACAACAGCAGGAAGAACAGCAGCGCCAAATAGCGGCTGAAACGAAATCCCGTGGTTGAGGGTGCCGTGTTGTCTGAGTTGTAGAGCGATGGCGCGGTCATGTCATTGCTTTATTGCCGGGCATCGCGGCGGGCCGGGCCTTATCATCGGCTGACCGCCGCGCTGCGGGCGCTTATTGTTCAAGCTCTTCCATACGGAAGACGACGGGCTTTTCAAAGACTTCGGGAAGGGCGCCGATGGCGGCCATGGCGTCAAGGATGGAGCGTTCCGGGGCTTTATGGGTGAGGATGATCATGGGTACAGCGGGCATGGCCATTTCCTTTTGGGCGACCGTTGCAATGCTGATGTCATGGGCGCCTAGCAGGCCGCTGACTTTGGCCAGCACGCCGGGCTTGTCCTCAATTTGCAGGCGGATGTAGTAGCGTGAGACGATTTGCTCCGAAGCCATCAAGCCGTTGTACTGTTTGTAGGTCCTGAAGGCCGGCAGGCGCTGAGAGCAATTGCGCAGCAGATTGAGAGCGATATCCACAATGTCGGCGACGACGGCGCTGGCAGTGGCCTGGCGACCGGCGCCGCGACCGTAGTACATGGTGCTGCCAACGACGTCGCCCTTGACCCACACGGCATTGAACACGCCGTTGACATTGCCAAGGAGCGAAGTGGCCGGTACCAGTGCGGGCTGCACGCTCAGTTCAATGCGGTTGTCAATTTCCTTGATGATGGCCAGCAGTTTGATGCGATAGCCCATTTCAGCGGCGTAATCAATGTCATTGACGGTTACCGAACGGATGCCCTGAATCTGTACGTCCTTGGCCTGGAACCACTTGCCGAAGGCTAGGCTGGCCAGCACGGCGGCCTTGTGCGCCGTGTCAATGCCATCCACGTCCAATGCCGGATCGGCCTCGGCGTAGCCGGCGGCCTGGGCGGCGCTGAGGACATCGGCGAAATTGGCATGTTCATTTTCCATGCGGGTGAGAATGTAGTTGCAGGTGCCGTTGAGGATGCCCAGGATAGTTTTGATGTGGTTGCCCACCAAGCCTTCGCGGAGCGCCTTGATGCAGGGAATGCCACCGCCGACACTGGCCTCAAAGCCGATGTCGCCGCCGTGTTCATTGGCGACGCGGAACAGTTCTTCGCCATGGGTCGCCAGCAGGGCCTTGTTGGCGGTGACGACGGATTTGCCGCGGCGTAATGCGTGGAGGATGATGTCGCGGGCGACGGTGGTGCCGCCGATGAGTTCGACGACGATGTGGATATCCGGATCGTCAAGGATTTCCATGCTGTTGGTGGTGAGCACTCCCTCGGGCAGAGTAACGCCGCGGTCGCTGCTGATATCGAGGTCAGCGACGCGTTTGAGTACCGGCATGAAGCCCGTGCGGTCGGCAATCAGCTTGCCATTGTTGAGGATTGTCTCGGCGACGCCGGCGCCGACCGTACCAAAACCAATAATGCCAATATTGACTGTCTTCATACTGATGTGATCCACGCTCTTTTGCTAAAAAAAAGAAACCCTTGCCGCCTGGCTTGGCGGGAAGGGCTTCCTATTTCCTAAATGAATGCGGAAAGCTCATATTCCCAGAAAATGCCCAAGGCCCTGCGCGGCGACCTGTCGTTGATTTGTTGTAGTTGTCATGTCCTGTGCAAAGCCTCATATTGGATCGAAAAACAATCCTAGCAATATAGCCGTCCAGATTGGCAACTCAATGCCCAAGGACGAAAAACACTTTGGCAGAGGGTAAGCGGTCACCGATTGATAACTCTGTGCCTGCGGTCATCCTGACCGCACTGCCGCCAAAACATCTTCTCCCTGGCATTTGAGCGCTGAAAGCGCGAGCTATGATAGCCCAGGGCAAAGCGACGTCGAAGGCGGAGCGTCGCCCTGGGTGGGCGCCGTTATTATTCGTGTTCCTCGGCCCCTTTGGCCGCAGTCGGCGGAGCTGACTGCGGCCAAAGGGGCAATGGAACCTATGCAAGGCCTTCCCCTTTTTACGCCTTGCA
>JAAZKQ010000631.1 GCA_012799755.1 Lentisphaerota bacterium
CCCCACCCGAAACAGCACGCTGAAGGCGTGCCACATAGCAGACACGAAAGATGGGGTCCATTGCCAGGCAACAGAAAACAGCCAATTATCAACCGGTGACCGCTTACGATTTCGGCCGGGCGTGGCAAACGAGAAGCGTTATTTAGTGAGGGCCGTGCCCTCGGCGACCATCAAGGCGCTGACCCGCTTGGCGAAAGCCAGCGGGTCCTCCAGCGGCAGCTGGGCGGTAAGCAGCGCCTCGTCGTACAGCATCGAGGTGTATTCTGCCAGCTTGGGATGCTTGGCGTCTTGCGCGTGCAGATCGCGCATGATGGCGATCAACGGATGGTCGCCATTGATCTCGAAGATGCGCCGCGCCGGCGGCACATCCTGATTCATGGCCTTCATGATCTTTTCCATGTTGATGCCCATGCCCCACTCATCGCTCACCAGGCAGCAGGCGCTCTCGGTCAGACGCTTGGACAAGCGCACTTCCTTGACCTTGTCGCCCAGGAGCTCCTTGATGGCCGCCAGCAGCCCCTCGTTCTCCTTGGTGGCTTCCTCGCGCTTCTTTTCCTGTTCCTTCTTCTCGTCCTCGCTATCCAGATCAATATCACCCTGGGAGATGGAGCGCAGCTTCTTGTCCTTGTAGCTGGTGAGGTCGCGCACGACCCACTCATCAATGGGATCAGTGAAGAAGAGCACTTCAAAGCCCTTGCTATTGAAGGCCTCCAGCTGCGGCGCGTTCATCGCCGCCTTGCGGTTTTCAGCCGTGATGTAGTAGATTTCCTTCTGGCTTTCGGGCATGCGGGTGACGTATTCAGCCAAGGTCGTCTTCTGGTCCTCCTCGGTCTTCGAGCTATCGAAGAGCATCAATTCCTGAATGCGCTCGGCATTCTCAAAGTCAGTGTGGATGCCTTCCTTGAGGATCATGCCGAAGCTCTTCCAGAACTCTGCGTAGTTCTCGGCGTTGTTTTCCTTCATGTCGGCGAGGGTGTCGAGAACCTTCTTGACCACGTTCTTCTGGATGATCTTGAGGGCGCGCGCTTCCTGCAAGATCTCGCGGGAGACATTCAAGGGCAGATCGGCGGAATCAACCACGCCGCGCAAGAAACGCAGGTAGCTGGGCACAAGCTCCTCGCATTTGTCCGTGATGAACACCCGCCGCACGTAGAGCTGCACGCCGCGTTCGCGCTGATCGGGCATGAACATCTCAAAGAGCGGCTTCCTGGGCAGGTATAGCAGGGCGGAGAATTCCGTCTGGCCCTCGACCTTCCAGTGGATGGTCTCCAAGGGGTCCTGGAAATCGTGGCTGATGTGCTTGTAGAACTCCACGTAGTCCTCGGGCTTGATCTCGCTCTTGGAGCGCTGCCAGATGGCCTTGCGCGAATTGAGCGTCTCTTCCGTGATGGTCACCGTCGGTTCCTCGCCCTCAATGACCTTGCCGTCCTTGTCGCGCTTGGGCTCTTCCCGGCGAATATCCATGCAGATGGGATGCTCCACGAAATTGGAAAAGCGCGTCACGGTCTTGCGGATTTTCCATTCGTCGAGGAATTCCTCATGCTCGGCGCCGAGCTGCAAAATGACATCCGTACCGCGCTTCTCGCGGGTCGCGGGCCCAAGGGTATAGTAGCCATCGCCCTTGGACTGCCATTTGCAGGCGCTGGCCGCATCGCCCGCGCGACGGGTGATGACCGTCACCTCGTCAGCGACCATGAACGCCGCATAGAAGCCCACGCCGAACTGCCCGATCAACTCCGGCGGCAGGCTCTCCTTGCTGTCTTGCAGCTGCTCCAGAAAGCGCTTGGTGCCCGAGCTGGCGATGGTGCCGATATTGGCCTCGACCTCTTCAGCGTTCATGCCAATGCCGTTGTCGCTAATGGTGAGCGTCTTGGCTTCCTTGTCCGCCGTGATCTTGATCTTCCAGTCGGCGTCATCCTCCAGCAGGCTCTCGTCCTTGAGCGCCTCAAAGCGCGCGCGGTCAATCGCGTCGGATGCGTTGGAAATCAACTCGCGCAGGAAAATCTCCTTGTTGGAATACAACGAATGAATGACCAAATCAAGGAGCTTCTGGACTTCCGTCTTGAACTGACGTTTCTCTGTCATTTTCTACCATCCTCCAATACAGATACCAACTACCATACCGCCCCCTGCGGGGCCGATATGCCACTACAAAACAAAAACGACAACAGCCGGGCTGTCGTTTCCCGGCTGCTTTTGCGCGGCACGCGCACTTTGACAACACTCAGCGCCGGAAAGTTGCCAATCCTGCGTGCCTGACGACGGGACCGGCCGCCGGCGGCATCAGAAATCAAGATCAAGCTTAATCTTCGGGAAGGCCGTGAGGTGGCACATGATCATCGCCCGGAAGTCGCTGTTGTCCCAGCCCATGCCCAGGGATATCACCCAGCAATGGAGCTGCCGACGCAGGCTGTAAAAGTGCTCCGACAGGCGGCTTTTCTCAAAATCATACTCGGCGTGGATATTAACCGAGGTGAAAGCGTTGATCGGCACATTCAAGTCAGCGGCGGCGATATCGGCGGTCTCGAACATCTTCTTGATGTAGGAGCTCTCGCCAGTGAGATCAACCAGACTGCTGCCCATGGACCAAGCTGAGCGCGACAGGTGATCATTGCGGTAAATGTAGCGCAGGCTGAAGTTCAATCGCTCTTCCTCGCCCAGGCGCGTGCCCAGTTCGCCGCGGTGAATCTCGCCTTCACCCATGTCATGCAGCAGCACACCCCAGAAACGCAAATCGCGGCGGGGCATGAAGTCCAGGCGATTGCCCAGATCGCCGGGGTAGCGATCGGACTCCTCGCCGCGGTCAAAATGGATATCCGCATAGGTCTGCCAGCGCGCGATACTGACCACGCTGCCATCCCGCCGCGTATTCAAACGCTGGTCTAACCCCAAACGCAGGAAGTTCTGTTTCTCCAGCCGATCAATCTCATCGAAGAAGTAAATGAAATCGCGGTCTTCAGTAGGCGTGGAGGCGTAGGTGTAGTTCAAGTAGGGCTCAACAACATGCCGTAGGCCTTGGACGGACCAGGCCGGTAGCGCCAGGTCCAACCAGTCGCTGCTTATGCTTGTGCGCGCTTCAATGCCGGTCTCGAAGGCAAAACGAGTGATCTCGCCGCCATCGCCATCATAATTGCGGACGGGGTTGGCGGCATACACCATGTCGGGATTGTCCACCACCAAGTTGTTGGCAATGTCTTCGCTGCTCACCGGCGTCTTGCTGCTCTTGCTGTAATAGGTAACGCGAGCGCCGACGCGCGGCGTGACAGTCACGCGGTCGCGAAGCGCAAAGGGCAGATACACGAAATGCAGCGTGTCCGCGCGCATGCTCTGATAATCGTCCAGATCGCCATGCTGATCGGGATCGTAGACGCCGAAAGGCAACAGCTCTTCGCGGTCAAGCGCAAAATTGCGCCATTTCATGGAGTGATAGCCGGCCTTGCTTTCACTCTGGTACATCAGCGGCAAAGACCCGAGCTGCGCACGCGGAATGTCCAGGCGAATCTCCGGCAGCGTCTCTGATACGGTGTAGAACTCATTGAGACGTGGCCGCAAAGCAAGGCCGGCACTGTACCAGCGCTCGTCATAACTCAAGTCCAAGTAGGACTTCGGCTGCTCGAAGCGCCGATAGTCACGCCGAAACCAGTCTTCGAGCATCTCAATATCGCTGAGCAAATCAAGGTTCAGGCGCAGACTCAGCTTGTCGGCCAGGCGTTCGTGGTGGTAGTAGTTGACGCGATAGCGGTCATCCCTGCTTGCAAAACGGCGGTTGAAGCCGTCGCTGGTCTCAGGGGCGTCAGTATCATGCAAGCCGTACACTATCAAATCCACATTGCGGCGTTCATTGCTTTGCTCGTAATTGGCGCCGAGACCGACGCCGCGCTTGCTCATCAGGTCAACGTAAGCCTTGGCGCTGTGCTCGTCACCGAGCTTCCACACCCGCCCAAACTGCAAATAGGCGCCGCGTTTGCCCGAATAACCCGGCCTGAGAATGTAGCCGAACTGATTCGCATTCGTGCTGCCCCACAAACAGGGCAGATAAAAAACCGGCACCGGCCCAAAGCGCAAAACGACATTCCTGGCGAAAAAGCGATTGTCGCTGCGATGCTTGATGGAACTGGCCGACAGGCGATAATGCGGCTCGGGACAATCGCAGGTGGACAGCCAGGCGTTGCGCAGCGTCTGATTGCCCTCAGCGCTGTTTTCGCCGCCATCGCCGCCGCTATGCCACACCGCGCTGTCCAGCCGGTAAGGGCCGAAGGAAAAGGCGTGGCTGCGCAGATTGCCCTTGACAGCCGGCGCCTGCCATTGACTGCCGTCTTTGAGGCTGATGAGCACCTTGCCCGTTGCCGTAAAGTCCGCCGTCTCACGGTTGACCAGCACTTCATCGGCAGTCAGCGTCACATTGCCGTAAATGATGCGCACATTGCCGCTGGCGCGGGCATCGCCCGTCTGCTGCGAATGTTCAAGCGCATCGGCCTCAATCTGCATCTGGCTGGTGTCGCCAAGGATCTCTTTAATCTGCGCCGACAAGGACGGCGTAAGCGCAAACAAAAACAGAATGGCGACAGCCAAAACGGCAAGGACGACGCGGTGTTTCATAGGGGGGCCTTTTCTATCGCGCTGGACAAAGCTGCGAATCAAAATCAGTTAGTGCCTGGTGAGTTTGACGCGGTCACTCCTGCTGGCTGCGCTCTTCGTGCCGCCGCGCCAGCTGATGCGGCGGTAACGGCGCCGTTGTTGCACCCGGACGCTGGGGCGGCAAGGGCGTGCCGCCCTCATAGATGATTTTGCGCTTGTCCCAAAGGTCTTCCAAGCAGTAGTAGCGCCGCAACTCCGGCATGAGGATATGCACCACGATCACGCCGTAGTCCATCACCACCCACTGGCTGTTGTGACCGCCATCGAGACCACGCGCCGCCAAGCCCTGCTCCTGCATTGCCAGCCGGATATGCTCCGCCAAAGCCCGCACCTGCGGCAACGACGTACCGCTGCAGACCAAATAAAAATCCGCCAATATGGACTGCTCACGCACATCGAAGAGCAGGATGTCGGCGGCTTTGCGTTCTTCACACACCGTCACACAATGGCGAGCGATGGCTTCGGCATCGAAATTCGGCGGCAACTGCTCTGTCATGGCTTCTCCTCTGTTAGATGCTCTGCGGCCCGGGACCCGCCTCGCCGGAACTGCGCACTCAATCACTAGGGTTGCGGAGCCGCTTGGTATAAACGATGCTCAACGATGTACTTCCACACCGGCACCGGCATGGCATGTTCCATGTCTTCACCACGCGCACAAGCCGCGCGTATGGCCGATGACGAAAGGTCGCTGACAACAATGTCCGCGCCGGACAACACCGAGCCGAGCAACTTCATGGCATTGCGCTCGCCAAATGCCTGCGCCAACGTCGTGTAGGCCGGCGGCATGACGCCCGGACGAGGATAGATGATGAACTTGAAATGCTGCACCAACTCGGACGCGCGGTGCCATTCCGGCAGCTGACGCAGGCTGTCCATGCCCATAATAAAACAAATCTCGCAATCGGGATAGATCTTGCGGAAGATCGTCAAGGTATCGAAGGTGTACGAGAACTCCTCCGAACGCTGCAACTCAATATCCGAATAGCCAAAATCCGCGTAGGGCTCCAAGGCCAACTTGAGCATGGCCAAACGATCCAGCGCCGGACTCAGCGTCTCCTTGGCTTTGTGCGGCGGACGGAAAGCCGGCACGAAAAGCACTTCGTCAGCCTGCCCCAAATCAATGATCTGCTTGGCGAGCTGCAAATGGCCATTGTGAATGGGATCAAACGAGCCGCCAAATATCGCCAGGCGTTGCGAACGGGCAAAAGGCAAATCGCCATAGGGCCCCGCCCCCGAGGGGCTGACAAAAGGTTCCGTACTCAAAATGGAACTCCGGAAGCTACGGGTTATATTGCATGCGCTCATGCCGGCAGTCGGCTCGCAAATGCGGCTTACTATACCGTTTCGATATAATTTCTCAACGCAGGCAGGATCCTCGCAACTCCCTGCTGCCAAGCTCAGATCAGGCAGGCAGAAGTTGTGAAAACAAAAATGCCTTGAACAGACGAAGAATAGCAATCTATGCTCATCGCTGTCATCGGTGACATCCACGGCAATGTTGACGCCCTGTGGGCCGTCCTCGACGTCCTTGACCGCCTCGCGGTTGATGACATCATCTGCGCTGGCGACGTCGTCGGCTACGGCGGCGCGCCCGGCGAGTGCATTGATCTCGTCAGGGGCCGCAATTTCCCCTGCGTCAAAGGCAATCACGACGCCTATGTGGTCAACCCCGAAATTATGTCCGTGGCCGTCCGCGAAGAAGCCGCCAATGTCATCAACTGGACCCGCAGCGCCCTCAGCGTCGAGCAAATCGAGTGGCTGGACGCCCTGCCCTCATTTCTCGACTATGAGGACTTCCAAGTCACCCACGCCTCCAACCAGCCTTTCCCCGAATGGCATTACATCCTCTCGCCGCGTCGCGCCGCCATGCACTTCCTCTTCCAGAGAAAGCCTCTCAGCTTCACCGCCCACAGCCATGTGCCGCTCTTGGGCATGCACCAGCCCGGACGTCGTGTCACCCTCGAACTCTTCCGCAATCTCATCCTGCCCTCGAAGGTGTCCGTCATGGTCGGCGTCGGCGCCGTCGGCCAGCCCCGCGACCATGACCCGCGCGCCAGCGCCATGCTTTACGACACCGACAAGCGCAGCGTCAGCATCCTCCGCGTCAAATACGACGTCGCCGCCGCCCAAAACCGCATCCGCGAAGCCGGCCTCCCCGAATCCCTTGCCAGCCGCCTTGAATGGGGACAGTAGAAGGGCTGGAGAACGCCCCAGCCTCTGCCCAGCCTGCGCAGCACCCCGCACTCTGCCTGCCCCGCCCATATGTCCTATTTGCCCCATTCGTCCCATTTGTCCCATACACATAGGTCCCATACGTCGCCTACGTCCCATACGTCCCATGCAAAAAAAACACCGCCGTCCCCCCCCGCCCTTCCCCTACATCCCCTGGCCCCCCTCCGCAAACTTTCTCGTTCCGCGACAGTCGGGGTAGCTGGTGCAACCCCAAAAAGGCTTGCCGGCGTTGGCGCCTTGACGAGCCGTGCGTTGTCGCATAGGCTTGCCGCAAAGCGGGCAGGTCGGCAACATGGCGGCAGGCTGTGGCTCGCCGCGCGCCTCCAGCCGGGCACGGGTCATGCGTTCACGGATGCCGCCTTCGTGAAGAAAGGCCCGTTCCAGCTCGCGGAGCTGCTGGTCCAGCAAATAGCCGGCCTGAGCGCAGAGACAGACCATCACGTTGCCGACAAGCTCCGGGTCGTCGCTTTCGATATATGACTGATAATTCTCATAGGTGGCCTGCTCGGTGCCCAAGGCCCGTATGGCCAGCATGCGCGGATCGTCCTTGTGCTAGATTGGCAGGCGACGCAGCCGCAGGAAGTCCTTGTAATCCTCAAGCAATTCGCCAATACTGGCCCGGGCGACGTTGGTCAGATGGAGCTCGGTTTTCTTCGAGGTGGCGGATGCCAGGCTGCCCTCGACAATATTCTGCTTGCCGGAGCGCGCTGATTGTTCCATCTGGTCGCGCGTACGCGATCCCATGCGCACCCACTTCTCCGCCAGGTAATAGGTCGCAACGAAGATGATCAGCGACTTCTTGTAGCTGTGCAACGCCTCATAACCGCCATGCGGCGGAATAAAGCCCTGATGCATGGAAGACCTCCCTCATTGTGCGGGCTACAGGTGGCAAGGCTAGGTGTGGGTGAGACACCGGCGAAGTATAGGCGGTTGCATGGGGCGACGGGGAAAGTGGGAGGGTAGCATGGGACGTATAGGACGTAGAGGACGTATGAGACGTATGGCGATGGGACGCATGGGCCCCGGGAGACGCATGAGACGTATGGCGATGGGACGCACGAGCCCGGGAGACGTATGCTGCCGGCGCATCACAAGTCCCATTCGTCCCATTTGTCCCATACACATAGGTCCCATACGTCGCCTACGTCCCATACGTCCCATCCCTAAGCAACCTACCGATCTTCAATCCAAATCTTCCCCTCATGGCTGTTCCCCCGCAATTCCGGAGCGTACATGCCCGCAATAACGCTCGGCAGGGCGCTGAACTTCCCGGGAATCTCAGCCCGTAGACGGTAGCTGAGGCTATGGGTGCCGCGAGCGATGCTGTGGAAGAAGAAGACCACGCGGTTGTCGCGAAACTCCGCATAAGCCCCCATGGCGCCGGGAATGTAGCCGCTGCGGAGATCAACGGGCTCGGTGCCGGCGGCCTTGAAGTCCTCCAGCAGGATATACTCGTAGTCATTTTTACTGTCAATGACCAGCTCAATTTCCATCAGCTGGCCGCTGGCGAGGGCTTCACCGGGAGCAATGGGCTCACGGCGGTAGCGTTCCACGCGTTTGTCGGCAATCTGTCCGCTGGCGCTGGCGCTGTGGATATGCTCGTCATCACGGATGAGCTTGAAGATGCGCCGTTCCACCTTGAGTTCAAGACCGGCGGCGGCGATGGGGTCTTCGAGAGTGAAATAGCTCAGGTAGCTGTTGTAGTAGAGCGGGCCCCGTCCATGCTTGCGGATGTGCAGAACGTGCTCGCCGGTGCTGAGCTGCTCGGGCCTGAGCTCTACGGTGAAATCGCCGGTGAAGAGATTATCCTTGGTGACGCGGCTTTCAGCGATGCGCTGGCCGTCAAGCAACACCTCAACGCTCATATCCGGCGTATCTTCGCCACTGGCTTTGAGGTAGGCGGCGAAGGCTTCGAGGCAGGCGGCGGTGTCGCGGGTGGAACGCCAGTAGGTCGCGTGTTTGCGGTTGTTGAGCAGGTACTTCACCAGCCGCGGCGCCACGGCGCCGGCGGGCTCGGTGGCGGCCAACAGACGCAGGTATGCCGCGTGGGTCTCAATTTCATCGCCATACCAGCACCACCAGTAGCCGTCGTTGCCGATCTTGAGCCACGCGGTCTGATTTTCGTCATCCTGCACCAGGCACTGACTGAGATTGCGCATGAGCTCGGGCAAACGCGCGTCACCGGCGGCGTGGTAGCCCAGGGCAAGCAGCGCCAGACCATAGACGGACAGCTGCGTTTTGTCACGATAGAGATAGTCGGCCATGGCCGGATCAGCTTGACCGGCATCGGCCAGGACGCGGTAAACCATCGCGTCAAGGTTATCCGCGTGACGTTTGCGGGGTTCTTTCTCGGGCGCGTTGCGGTCGTGATTCCGCAGCTTGGCGAGTTCGTCCCGCTGGTATCACGCCAGCCATTGCTGACCGCGTTCGAGGACGCCATCGGGCGCGACCACGCGGCATTGCGCAGCCAGTTGCAAACCATGCACCACCTGCGCGCTGGTATGGGGCCAGGAGCGCTCGCCCCAGCCGCTGAACCAGCCCCAGCCGCCGTCGCCGCACTGCATGGCGCTGAGTTCATCCACGCCCTTGCGGACGATTGAGCCCATTTCGGCTTCGTCAAAGACCGGATCGCGCTTATAGCGGCGCCATTGCGCGGCACGCTCCTGGGGACCGCCCAGCTCCTGGGCATTGAGATTGGCGCGCTTGGCGGCAATGTCTTGCAGGGACAAGCCCATCTCGCGCAGAGCATTCTGAGTCAACACCGCCGGCAGGAAACGGTTGAGGGTTTGCTCCGTGCAGCCGTAGGGATAGTCCAGCAGATAGGGCACGGCATCAATCATCGCCATGGCCAGCGACGGCGACCAGCGCAAGGTCAGGCGGGTAGTCTCCGGTCGGCGTTCGGCAGGAATGACAAGGTTGATGCGCCCCTCGCGGTCATCCGGGCGCAGCATGCCGGAACTGGCCACCATTTTGTCCTGCCCATGCACATAGACGGGGAAGCGCTGTTCCATGGCGTCGGATTCCTCATCCGTGAGCGCCTTGACGCGAATGACGGCCTCGCCGTCCTGACGGACGCGGACCTGCCAGTCCACGCGGGCTTCGCCCTGGCTGTCCACGCGGACGACCTTGCGCGCCGCCTCCACGGCCTCCAGACAAGACCCGTCCAATTCAAGCAAAACCGTGACGTTCTTGGCAGTGTCAAGATGATTGTTGACAATGGCGCTGAGCAGCAACTCGTCCTTTTGCACAAAGAAGCGCGGCGCTTGCAGGCGCACCATCATATCCTTGGCCGCGATGATCTCCGTGGCGCCGCTGCCGACGCTCATGCCGTCGCCCACGGCCCAGACTTGGACCTTCCAGGTCGTCAGACTGTCCGGCATGGGAATGCTGACCTTAGCCAGACCATCGGCGGCGACGTCCAGATTGGCCACCCACAATGCCGTATCAGCAAAATTGCTGCGCAACACCGGCGCGGCCATCTCGCCATCGCCGCCACCCATGCCCCCGATGTCGGCTTCCATGGCCACAGACAGCTTGGCGGCAGGTGCCCCCATGGGCATGGCATTCATAACCATGCCGCCAGCGGCTGATTTTAGGCGTGTAAGACGGCGTCTCGTTCTTCCTACCTCGCCGGACATGGCCAGCCCCTCCGCGTAGTCCATATCCAGCAGCAAATGACCGAAAAGACCGATGTAGGGGTAGCCCTCTTCATCTTCCTTGAGGAGATTCTGCAGCCACCAGGTCATAACCGCGCCGTCGTCATCCGGATCATGATGCCGGCGCCACTTCCAGAACACGGCGCGGATATCGCGTTCGGCGCTATCGCCGGCGATGTAGTCCAGGCTCTTGTCATAAACGGCGATGACCACCGAGCCGGTGACGGGCCGCCCTTCGTGATCACACAGGCGCAGAGTCAACTCCGTGGCAGCGCCGGGCTTGACTTTCTCGGCCGCCACAGTCTCGACCTCAATCACCTTCTTCGCCGGCGGCACGATGATTTCCCGGGCGATATTGTGGAAGACGCCATTGGCCATGGTGTAGGCCTCCACGAAGAAATTGGGCATATCGGCCTGGCTGATGCTGATGGGCACCACGACGCTGTGTCCCCGCAAGCGCAAGACCTTCGGCCTGGGCAGAACGCCGTCCACAGGCCGGATAAAGAGCATGACCACGCTGTCGGCCTGCTCGGTGTTGATGAGCAGCTGGACGCTTTCGCCGGGAGCGTACTCCGCTTTGTCCGGGATGAGTTCCAGGCCATTGTAGCGGAAGGCGCGTTCATCGCTGCCCTCGCCGCGGATAATGACGATCACGGCGCCTTCGCCTTCACGGCCCTTTTCATCTCGCAGGGTCCAGGCCAGGCGATACTGGCCGGGTTCGGAAGCGCTGAAGGCCTGCTGGGCGCGGCCGTCGGCGTCGCTGGCCAGCGGCCATTCGCGCACCACGCTTTCGCTGGGCGTGCCGTCGGGCGCATAGCGAATGCGCAGGAGCTTGAGCACGCCCTGCCCCTTGACCGGCTTGCCATCGGCCCGTCGGGCCTGGGCAAAGACCATGCCCGGCTCACCCACACGATAATACCCACGGTCCAGCCACAGTGTGGCCTGGAAAGGCGCCCGGGGCACAATGACGCTGCCTTGGCCGACAATGGTCCGTCGAGACTGGTCGCGCACTTCAGCCGTAATTTCATAGCGGTGATCGCGGTCGCCAAGCAGCTCTTTGACCAGGGCGCTGTCAATCTCGACCTGCAGCGTGCCGTCCGCCGCCAGCGGCCGCTCCAGCTGCAAGACGACTTCCGGCGGCTCATTTGAGAAGCGCCGCCGCCCCAGCCAAGGCGGCGCCGGGCAGCCCCGGCCCCAGCGGCCCCAGCCGGGATACCACGGGTAGTCTTCGCCCAGCCAGCCGTAGCCGTTGCCGTAGAACCAGTCCCAGTCACGCAACGGCCACCAAGACCCTTCATGGTCGTAGCGCAACACTTTCACCGAAACCTGCCCTTCATTCACCGGCCCGCCAAAATAATAGCGGGCACGGACGCCGACGGTAATCTTGTCGCCCAGCATCGGTGGTTCCTCGGGAAGGTCCACCAGCACTTCAAACTCGGGCTTCTTGTATTCCTCGACCCGGAACGAGAGTGATCCATAGAAGTTGCGGCTGTCGTCATTTCTGATATTGAGGTAGTATTGCCCCAAGGGTGCGTCAGCGGGAACCGTCCACGAGCCGTCCATGCCGCCGAAGCGGTCCGCCGTCAGAACAGTGCTCATCACTTCGTCGCCGCGAGGATTTGTGAGTGCCACACGGAACGCTCTGCCTTCCAGTGGATTGCTGCCACTAAGCTCGTAGTGAACCTGCGCCGCCCAGAATTTGTAGTGGACGACATGGCCAGGGCGATAAACTGGCCGGTCACTGATGCCGAACACGCTTTCCTGCACAAAGAACTGCTCGGGCAATGGCCGGGGTGAAAGGTAATCGTAGCCATGGCAGCAATACTGGCCGCCGGCTGTGCGCGCCTCGGCCAGCCAGCGATGCCCCCTGTCGGGATCACCAAGGCGACGGGCATCCAGATGTACAAAGCCGTCGGCGTCGGTCAACTCCGCCAAACGCCGGGTGACGACACGCCTGCCTCCGCCGGCGCCGCCCCAATCCGTCGTCCAGCCGAAGAAATCAATTTTGGCATTGGCGACAGGATGGCCACTGGCGGCGTTCAGAAGCTGCCAGGAAATGCCATTGTCAGCAGCCTTGCGGACCAATTTGATGTCCTCAAGCAACAACATTTGCCGGGCGACATTGCCGTTGGGCATGGTCGCCACCACCCAGTAGGCGCCGGCGTCCTGCACGGGCACGGTGATGCGCGTCACCGTGTCCAGATGCCGTTCCCTGGGCTGCAAGGGTTGCTCCCAGACTTCGGGTTTTCCCAGCAGATACTTCTCGCCGCCTTCGGCTAGGACGAGTTCCGGCAGCGCCTGTAAATCCCCCCATCGCCAGTCCAGATCACGGTCTCTACGCGTTTTTTCGATGTGCCGTTGCGATTCGCGCACGAGCGCCGGCAGGTCCAGCCGCTGTACGCTCAGGGTAACTGTGCGGGCATTGCGGAAGCAGAGCTCCACCTCCGCGCGCCGCCCCGCCAGCTGAACCTCGCCCGGGCGGAATTCGCACCAGTTGCCGGTGATGGCCGCCATGTGCTGAATAAATCTCTGGCCGCCCCAGCGCTCGTGTCCGTTCTGCAACCAGCGCAGGGCCTTGTCGTACTGGCGGCTATTTTCATAAATCTCCACCAGCTGCCACAACGCCGACAAAGCCTGTGAACCGTTTCCCTCAGCGAGAGTGTGATAGATGCTGATGTAATTGAACTCGTCCGGCAGGGCAAAGCGGCGAATGCCGTTGGCGAGGCGGGCGATAGTCTCATCATCACGCAGCGTTTGCAAAGCACTGATGCCGCTGACTTCTTCCTTGTCACGAGGGCGGTAGAACCACGGCGAACTCCGCAGCGTCTGTACGCCAAAGTTCTCGTACAGAAAGCCAGCCAGCCGCATATGCGCGCAGTCCCGGCTATTTTCATCGCCCTTGCTGATCATTTCCGCCAGCACCCAGCGCCAGCGCTCGCCGTCATTTTTGGCGACGGCGAAAGATTCGGGCACCCGATAAAAAATGGGCTCGCCCTGCTCGTCCACCGGTGCGCCGGGCGGATCGGCGACCTCTTCTTCGGCAGAAGTAACGTCGAGTTTTGCATCAAAATCAGTAAGGGTTTGCAGACGCCACGACTGCCGACCGCCCTGGTTCAGGACATTGGCATAGGCCAGCCAATATTCGGCTTTGCTCTGGCTGTCCAGCGTCGGCAGGTCTCGCAGGAAATTCTCGTAGGAATCCCGGAAGAGCCGCAGTTGCGTGCGGCGGTCGTGCTGTTCAACCTGGCGGAACTGCTCCCAGTTACCACCGCGCTGATGCCCCCGCCGAAACTCGCCGGCGATGACATGGCCGTAGGAGGGGATGCTTGCCAAGGCCTCGTGCACCGCCAGCGCCAACTGCCAGTCGCCAGGCCGCAGGACCACGCAGTCCGC
>JAAZKQ010000632.1 GCA_012799755.1 Lentisphaerota bacterium
CCGACCTGGCCATCCAATGCCCGCCGGTCTTCCAGCTGCACGATGAACAACTTGACGGCATGGAACTGGTGCTGCGCGACAGCTTCAGCAACTGGCTGCCGCCGCCGGCCCGCGCGGCCACCTCGCTGGCCCTGCGCGCCAGAGATGCCGCCTACCAAGGTCGCATCGCCGTCCGCCAAAAGGCCTGCGTGGTCACGGGCTTCTGTCTGAGCAGCTACACCTTCACCCCCACGGCCATGGAGGAATCGCTGCTCTTCGATCTGCACATTGACGGCGCCCTGCCCGAATTCTCCTTCACCGCCGAGGCCCATTTGGCCGAAGCCCATATTGATACACCGGCCTTGCGTGCACAGCGCATTGAGCCCGTCGCCGACAGCGACCGCGTGCGCTTCACCTTGGTCTTCCAAGATGCCATCTGCGGCAACGCCCGCATTCTTCTCCGCCATGACCGCCAAGCCGTGGACAGCGAACTACCGATCACCGTGCCACAATGCGATGTGCCGCTGAAGCACTACCTCATTATCGAAAACCGCGGTCGCGATGAAATCAGCACCAGCAAGCTAATCAATGCCACGCCGCTTGATCGCAGCCGACAGGTTCCCCCCATTCTCCAGCCATTGCTCAAGGGCAACAACTTGCAGTTCTTCGATCTCAAGGACGACAGCGCGTCCCTGCTTTGCACCGTCAATGCCCGCCAGACCGTCAGCACCGCCGGCGCTCGCATCGGCTTGGCGTCATCACTGCTCATGCTTGATCCACAGGGTCACTGCCACGGTGAGATGACCCTCCACGTGGACAACCGCACCGAGCAGTTCCTGGTCATTACCATGCCCGACGGTGCCAAGCTCTGGACGGCGAAGGTCGCCGGCGAGCTCATCAAGCCCGTCATCGCCGACGACAAGCCCGGAAACCGGGTGTGGATACCGCTGGTCAAGACCGCCGAGGGCGATCTCGATTACCAGGTCGTACTCAAATACAGCGCCGCCCCGCCTCGCCCCGGCTTCTTCCGCCGCATGGCCATGCCGCTGCTCAAAGTGGACAATATCAACGTCGAACGTTCACAGTTGTCCCTGCGCCTGCCGCGGGAATACCACTGGCTGGACTTCCGCGGCGCCTATGGCGCCCCCGTCCAAGCCGGCTCCTACCAGGCCGTCCAGCTCGACTACCAGGGCAGCGTCGCCAAACGCCTTAACGCCGCCCTGCAAAGCAGCGACAAATACGCGCAGATGCGCGCCATGAGCAACGTCAGCGGCTTTAATGCCATGGTGGAACAAACACAACTCGGCGCGCCGGCGGGCATGCCCCAAGGGGCGCTGCAACAGACGCGGCAGGCCGTCAGCAGTCTCAGGCAACAGATGGACGCCATCAGCCAACAGCAAAGCAGCCTGCGCGCGGAAACCGACGTCAAAGGCTACTTCAGAACCCTCAACGCCCGCCAGGCACTGAACTTCGCCAACGGCAGTCGCGACAGCGAGTACCAATTTCAGCTGCCGCTGCCAGCGGAAGAGGAAAGCCAACTTGCGGAAACAAGCTCCGAAGTCCGCTGGAAATGGACCGAGCCGGTCAAGCCACTAGTGGCCAAGCCTGCCCCGTCCAAGCCCAAATCTCCCGCAGCGCCACCGTCACTGGGCTACATGGAAGCTGATGGAGCAGAACAGAAAAAACAACGTGACGACAAAGTTATCGGCATCGCTGCACCCAGTCCCCCCCGACCGGCGACACGGCCGGCGCCGGCCGCTAAAGCCGCCGCCGG
>JAAZKQ010000633.1 GCA_012799755.1 Lentisphaerota bacterium
ATTCATAATTCATCATTCGTCAGGGGCGAGTTGTTTTATCCGCAGATGACGCAGATGACGCAGATTTTTTTTAGGAGGTGTTGTAAGGGGAAACCAGCTGCGCAGCGGCAGAAAGGTTAAAAGCACGAAACATACTGCAAGCTGAAGCTTGAACTACGTGCGGCAGCCGCCGTCCACCCCGTCCACAATGTCCACAGCTGCGAAGCGGCAAAGGCCCCAGAGGGGCTAAAACATAAAAGCCCAGGGTGAGCGCAGCGAAGCCCTGGGTGAGATGGAATATAATTTTGAGTCCCGGAGGGGTGACACATAAACACCTTGGAACTGACAACGCTGCATGGGCACTACCGGAGGTCTCTACCAGCGCAACTACGGCATCAATCCTCCCTCTTTATCACCAGATTTTGTTCGTTGACCGTTTTCCCCGCAGGGATTTTTTGCGCCTGCGGTTTGTTTTTTATGCATTATGCGAGTATAATTAGTCCAGGATAGTAAAGCAACCTACATTGACCGCGTCAGGCGAGGATGCCTCCAGAACCGCCCCGCGAGAAGCAAATCTATAGTGCATAGTGAAAAGGCCCGCCGATGAAACAATCGGATAAACAATGCAAGCAGCGCCGAGGATTCACCCTGGTGGAATTGATGGTGGTCATCGTCATCATCGCTGTCATCCTCGGCATCACTGCGCCAGCTTTCCGGAAACTGGCTACCGGTAGCGCCGTCGACAGCGCCGCACGAATGGTCTCGTCGCAACTGAGCCTCGCAAGGGCAGAGGCAATCTCGCGGAGACAGCACGTTGCCGTGATTATGCCGGGGGCAGACTTCGTGCAGGACGCTGCCAACGACACCAACATCTACCGCTACCAGAGCTTCCGGGCAGCGATTGTGGAGGCGTCGGCAACGGTCGGTGAATACACATTCGTTCAGTGGATTGAAGGCACAGATTGGACATTTCTGCCAACGGGCGCTTTGATCATTGAGGCCGATGACGATGTCGATGAATTAACTGCCGCAACTCCACATGCTCCGGTGGGTTCCGGAAGCACATGGACAATCGGCGATGGAATCATTCACGAAGTTAACGATGGTTCCAGCCCTGCCAAGATTTTTGATGTCGCTTCGGTCACCAACAACGAAGTCCGCGCTGTTGTTTTCAAACCCAATGGTCGTTGCGCCTCAAAGGTTTATGTGACTATCATGGAGGGCGTGGTGGCCACCCCCACCGGGAATTATGAGCGTGAAAATATGAGCAACATCCGCGTCATGGAGATCAACGCCTACACCGGCCAGATCAGGTTCCTGTTTTAACAGCGAAGAGACGTCGGTATAGCGTTGCCGTCGCATAAATAACCTCGAACACAGGCGACTTGCCATGCGAACAAAACACTGCTTCAATATGGTAGAAATCATGCTCGCCCTTGGCGTCTGCGCCATCGGCGTGTGCAGCATTATGGTTCTTTTCCCTGTCGGCTCAGCCGCCACCCGCGACGCAGCCATGGAAACATACGCCGCCCATGCTGCCGACCAAATGCTGCATTATTTGAAGTATTCAATGCAGCTGAATAATACCGCATGGGGAAATGTTGTTAACTCAGAATTGCCGGCCACCAAGCCAATAATTGATGTTGTCGATTACGAAACGGGTTGGGGTTCAGCGCCCACGGATTTTCCGACCATTTTTCCCAAAAGTGGGACGCCAGGCGTATATCAAATTATTTCTTGGCGCGGCTCTGGTACGCCAAGTTTAAGCACCTCCGGTCAAATTGAATTTCGTGCCATTATGAATGTTTGGTATGAGTCCACACAGCTTGCGGGTGTGGATCAATACTTCGCGGTTCGCTTGAATGCCGAAGTCTGCTGGCCAGCGGAATTGCCGCCTGCATCAAGGCAGAAGGTCACCTACAGCCTTGAGGTGTTCAATCCAAACTACCTGAATTGAAGTTTCATCTAAGGAGACTAGCCAGTATGAAAAGGCCAGTCAGATATACGAAAACACACTATACCCTCGTGGAAATCATGGTCGCCATAGCGATCCTGGTCATCATGATGGGCTTCCTTTTTCAATTCGTGATTGGCGCCCAGCGCATCTGGTCGTCTTCAGAAAGCACGTCGAATACCTTTGATCAAGCTCAAATTGTATTGCAACTGATCGAAAATGACTTGCAATCCACGCTGTACGCCAATGACAAAGAATATCCAGGGCACTCAATTCCTATGGGCGTGAAACGGACCGGAAGCTTGCTTGATAACAAGCTGTTCATGGTCGCCCCCGATTCCAGCGCTTCGGGTAATGTCGGCGTCTTTCTGGTGATGTATGCCCTGGATAATAATGAATTATCTCGGTATGTGTTTGACTCGCCTATTCCCGGCTACGCAAACCCGCATTGCTTCTATGGTTTTGATCCGGTAACTACTCCCGGACAAGCCAGCGCGTTCATGGGGCTTTTGGATGTCTTGGAAGGTGATAATACTAAAAAGAATGTCCTTGCCACGGGAGTGCAAGAAGTCAGATTGGACTATATGCCTAATACACCCTTGGCCGGAGCAAATTTTTTCACTTCGGTTCCAAGCGCTGTAAGAATAACCCTGACTGTTTACGATGCTAGAGCTGTGCAGCGCCTGCTTGACCAAGGCTTGGCTGCCTCCAGCACCCCCGTTACGGACAAAATAGACGAAACGACGCGGGTCTTTACTAAGGTGATTTTCATGCGTTGATGTGTGGCAAAACTGTGGTTTGAGCAAGGTGATAGGTTCGTATGTCCAGTTGTTTTCAGTATGTCGGCAAAGGCGCCGCATGGATCCAGAGCGGCGAAAGACTGCAGTATGGCCTTTGGGAATTATGTTGACAGCGTGACGAATAGGGGATGATATATGAAAAAAAGGCCTGATGACAATCAACGCGGCTCGGCCTTGCTTCTGACCTTGGGAATTCTTTCTCTGGTCCTTATTCTGGCCATGAGCTTCGCGTTTACCGCCCGCACTAACCGCCAGGTGGCCAAAGTCAATGCCGACCAGGTCAAGGCGCGGCTGCTGGCAGAGTCCGGCTGGCAGAGGGCAAGGGCTGCCATGGAATGGCAGTTTGGCATCACGACGTACGACAACACTACGAATACATTTGCCAAGACCGGCACTTATTATTATCCTCCTGTGGACGGCCGACTGGGATTTTCAGACGCCGTCAAGATGACGCGAAATGTTTATGAACAGCGCTACATAGCCATGCCAGCGACGGATGATTCGGCAGAGTCCTTCAACAGGTTAGGTGCAATTCTCAGTCAGCGCAGCGCACTGGTCGCTGACTTGACGCCGAACCTGGGGACAGCTCGGTTCCAGACAGTCCTTGACGACAGCGGCGATGTTGTCGGGCGTCTTGGCTTTTTGGTTCTGGAGGAAGGCGGCAAATTTGATATCAATCAATTGGTTTCGCCAAATGCAAATCCAAATGGCAACATCCCCTTTGTCCAGCCCGGCGCAGGCAATCTATACGAGCAATTGGCGAAATTCGATCAGACATTTAACGCAGCTAATGATTTCTACTATAATATCTTGGGAAATTATTCCGTTGCCAGTTACGCTGAGAATGCCACAAAACGGTTGGGTCTGTGCATCCAGGAGCTTGATGTCATCAACAACTCGTTTGTTACCGGTCGGCCGCAAGGATTTGCCACGACGAGAGCCGAGTGGTTCTCTTATGATCACCTGAAAAGAGAACTTGGTACGACATTCACTGACAAGTACCTGGCCTATCGCTTCTTTAGCGGCAAGGACATTGAAGCGTATTGGGATGTGGACCCGGCAGCGGCGTACAGTTCCTCGGTTGAGCGTCAGCGCTTTGACATCACCGGCTTTGAATGGCGTGATGCAATGTTGGGAAGTTATTATGATAGCACTAACAAACCTAATCCCAACAACAGCGGCTGGCAGTTTAGAGATGCTACTGGTGGACCTTCAGCAGGAACTCCAGGGGCTTCTGCCTATGCACGAGCGCTGGTGGCTGCCTTAATCAATGACGTTCAACGGCCTGCATTCTGGGATGGTTCAACTCCCCCCCAGCCGGCTCAAGTTAATCGTGTCGAACAGTCTACGCTGACTTTTCCCGGCGGGTTTGGCATTCCGGCTTTGCGAAGCATGACTGGCTCGTATACGACTCTTAATCAACAGGTAGCTGCTAACCTGGTTGATTACAGTGACTCTGATTCTTGGGCTACTGTGCCGTCGACTGTGACTTGGGCGGCTGTGCCTACCACTGAAATAGACTATTGCGGCAACGAAAAAGTGCCTTATTTCAATGAAGTGGCCTGCCGGATCCTTGTCGATAAGGCGATGACAGAAACTCCTCCCCCGGGCAGCGGTGTCTATACGTACACATATCGCCTACGTCTTGTGCCCTCCGTTGAAATGGTGAATATTTTTGAAGAAAACTTGACTACTGGCGACTGCCGTGTGCAGATAAAAGGCCGTTGGGAATTTGAGGCCGATGGTGCACCTGTAGCTTCAGCAGACTTTGACATTCCATTTGATTTTTCCGGCCTTACTGTGCAGGCGGCATCCTATGAGGTGTATCCTTTTTCTGAAGATATTACAGTTAATCCCTCGGCGTTGTTGCATCAAGTTGTTGACCGTCCAATCGATTATGTCAACCCCCAGTACAAGATTTCTATCGCGGCTGTTTATATGGTGTCAGGGACGTCAGGAGACATTGACAAAATCAGCGATGTTGCTCTTTGGAATGCGACGACGCCAGTAGTGGAATGTGTGATTCCCATAACCAGCAGTGGACAGCAGATTTTCTATCACAACCTGGAAGCCAAGGATCCGCGGTGCAACCACCGCAGCGAGCACTGGACTCTTAATGATACGTGTTCAGGGGGTGGATGCAGCATGCCTGCTGCTGGCTTCCACACGACAGACCATTGTTTTACCTTGAACGACGACAACAATAACTTCGCCCCCAACCATGATGGTACGACCGAAGACAAGGAGTTGGGCGTGACCTTTGCTGGCACCAAGAAGACCTTCTCCACCGCGTTTATCCGCAATGCTCCGATGGAGACGCTATGGGAGCTTGGCGCCATCCATCGCGGCGAGCCCTATCGGACGATTAACTTGAATAAATTTTCTGCCACGGTTGGCGGTTATGCCGCTGGTGATGCCTTGATTCTTGACCAGGTGAAAATTGGCCCGGCGAAATTCTGCCGGGGCAAGTTCAACCCCAATGCGCGCAATCCGCAGGCCATTGCAGACTTGCTGTCTGGGATTGACGCAACCGCCTACGATAACATGACGACTGTCGGTGGACCCGTGGCTGCGGGAAGCATAGTTTTTGCTGGCACTCCGAGCCAATATCGCGGGCAGTTCGTGGATTCGGCGCTGTCTGGATTGGTCACTGCAGCGGCAGACGACCGTACGGCTGAAGCCTATATCGGCAAGACCGCGCACCTGCTGTCAACGCGCCATGATGCCTATACCGTGATTATAGTCGCTCAGGCCATGCGCGACTTGACATCAGACGGCGTTTCCTGGACGAACGGCCCGGAAAGCGCCACCCCGGATCCGATTCTGAAAACATTGATCAATCCGACGGAATATACCTATACGCCGATTCCGCCGCCTGCTTTGCCTTCAGCAACCAGGTATTGCAGCATTCTGGCGACACAGGTGATGATGGCGCATGTGGTTCGGGATGCCTGGAAAAATGAATATGAAATTGTCCAGTTCAGATATTTGGAGGATTAGTCTATGCGACGGATATTACTGGCGTTGCTTTTGCTTTCGTTGTCGGGAATCGTGCTGGCTCAGGCTGTTGATGGGCGGCTGAATCGTCGGCAGCGCCAGCATCTTGATCTTTTTGCCAAGACGCAATATGCTATCCGGGAGGGAAAGACGCCGTCGGATAAGATTTTCAAGGCTTTCTACACATTTGTGGCGGCGTCCAATAAAGAGGCTATTGCTGTTAACCGAGACCGCGCCCAGAAGCTGATCGACCGAGCCAACCGGGCCTTGGCAGCTGGCAAGAATGATCAGGCAAGTCGCTTGGAGGAAGGTGCGAAGCTATACGCCAACATGGTGAAGTTGAATGAGGCGATAGTCGAAGCCTTCGAAAAAAACAACTCAGTTCATTTGAGTCGGCTGATGTCGCAGTACTTGACCCTGGAAGCAGATATGACTAAAATAGGGTTGGAACTCCCGCCGCGTGATTGGTTTACCCCCCAAGAAGCCGAAAAGTGGATGGTCGCCATGGCGCAGGCGCGAAAAAAATGACGGAAGATTTAGGCACCGAAGGGGCGTCTTGAACCGTGAGCCACAGAGCGGCAAAGGCTCCCGAAGGGACGGGCGACAGCAAGCGCGAATCGCTACGCAAGTGATGTTTTTATTAGTAAAACAAGTCAGGATTTGATTATGCGAAAGCATCCTTTTACTCTTCTTGAGCTGCTAAGTGTCATCATGATCATTGCGGTTCTGGCCGGGATTCTGCTCGGGGGGATGAATTATGCCTCACGCCGGGCTGATGAGGCCAAGACGCTGGCTACCATGGAGGAATTCGCAACCGCCCTGGAGGCGTTCCGGGTGGATCGAGGCTACTATCCGGTGGTTGCCGCCGCTGCGGTGCAAATCAGCAGTGCGAACGCTTGGAGTACCTTTTTGTCAGGTAACAGCAAGAATAACCGCCCCTACATGGAGGGAATTGCGGATGGCGATGAGATCAAAGATGCTTATGGCAATACGTTTTGGTACGCCTGCCCCGGGACAAAAAATCCGCAGAAATATGATTTGTGGTCCAAGGGGCCGGATGGCCAGCACGGCGACAAAAAGGGCGGTGATACCGATGTGCCCGCCAATGCTGGCAAAGGCGACGATATCTGCAATTGGAAAAAGCGGTGAAGCAGATAGTGGACAGTTGGCGTTAGTAGACAAATAGCCAGGAGCGAGTGGTGAACGCTTGAGTTTGCCGAGGACTTGTCAGAGATAATCATTGTTTTTTGCCTTTGAGCTGCAATAGCCCCCGGTGGGGCGTTATAAACATCGAAAGCAATTTTTAATTTATCGTGTCGTCATAATCAGGAAGGGATTTCAGATCATGAAAAAACGAGTATTCACCTTGGTGGAATTGCTGATTGTCATCGGCATCATCATCATTTTATCGGGCGTATTGCTGCCAGTGCTGGTTGGCGCTGGCAAGAAGGCAGACCAGACCAAGGCCAAGGCCGAAATTACGACCCTGGTCAATGCTATCAAGCACTTCGAAAGCACCTACGGGGTGCTGCCGATACCGGATGGCGCAGGAGAAGTTTTGACTCCTGCTGAATACACGCAGTTGATCTTGATTCTTCAGGCGGAGAACACGGCTGATGACGCCGCTGCCACCGCCCTGACTGCGGCTAATACCAATAAAAATTCCCGAAAAGTAAAATTTCTGGATATTGTAGGCAATAGACGTGGCGTATATGTTGACCCCTGGGATAGATTTTATAATGTCCTGCTTGACCATGACTATAATGGTGAAATTACGACGATACCGAACGGCGTTGCCGCAACGTCCCTGCGCTATTCGATTGTTGTCTGGAGCATGGGGCCGGATGGTAGAGTAAATGCAAACAACACTGCTCCAGAGCTTAAACGAAATCGTGACAATGTCTATTCCTTTAATACAATATGGGATCCGGCCACAAATTGTCATAACATTGATCGTTGATTGCCCAGTTTAGTTTTTTGTTGTGGAGAAGCGCCATCATATAACCCAAGGATAAATCATGAAAAAACATTTCACTTTAGTCGAATTGCTGGTCGTCATTGGCATCATTGCGATTTTGGCGGCGATCTTGCTGCCAGCTTTGGATTCAGCACGCAAGAGCGCTGAACAGGCATCGTGTGTCAACAACTTGAAGCAGATTGGTGCTGCCAATGCCCTTTTTGGCAATGATAGCAAGAATTTGATCTGCCCGGATACGAATGCGTCCG
>JAAZKQ010000634.1 GCA_012799755.1 Lentisphaerota bacterium
ACTTACTAGCTCAATCTTCCATACTCGCGGGGGACGCATTGGCAGCGGCATGGGAAGCGTAATTGAAGGAGTATGGGGGTTCTGTCTTAATGCCTGTTTGAAACAACAGAATATACACGAATATAAGCTTGGCTGGATATACGGACACACCTACAATGATTTTGCTTGCGTAGTTTCGGATGAGCCGTGGGATCCTGAGACTAAACAAGGTGAGCTTTTTCGCATTGAAGCAAAATCAATGGTCAATTCCGCCGATGAGTCCAAAGCTCATTTCGATAGACTCTCACGAGAACTTGTTCCCCTAGACATCCTTGCAGTATTCTTATGGGATTGGCAAAGAATTAAGCCAGGCGAATTAACTGTCTATCCAGCAATAGTAGATGCTTTTGTGGGACGTGCGCTTCCTGTGGCGCATCTGCGCGACGAAATGCACATTCAACGTGGGGGATCATTTGTGACAGAGGGAAATTGTCCGGATGGCTGTAGTCCGCAAGCGTGTATTCATCTTGGCGAGCCACTGAACGCAAACGGTGTTCGCGAAAGAAGGACGGGCCCCCAAACAGCGACGGCCCGGAGCGTCTCGTACGCAGCAAATTTTGGCGGTTTGCTTCGGATGCTTGGTTGCCGAAGCGAGGAAGGACGATCCATTCTCAACCGATACTACAACGAAGATGAAACAGTACGCCGCTTTCTTGACTTCATGAGGCGCAATTTTAACCGAGTATCGCAAGCCCTAGAATAGCTCGCAACGCTACAAAAAACTAAAAAACTTTCTTGATTAGCTCCTGCTGGTCTTCTTTCAGTACTTCCAGCTCGTCCATAAGCTGGTGGCGTTTCTCCTTTATACGTTCTAGCTCTTCGACAATTCTCATTTGAACCCTCTGCGGCGGAACAGGAATTTCCATGGCCAATAAATCTTTAGACGACACGCGAGGCAAAGCGGCACCGCCCTGCAGTCTGCTAAGGTATGAAGTTACACTCTCTGAGCTTAAAAGGTCACGCAAATACTGCGGTAAGACCACCGAAGGATCGACATCCAGTATTATAAACTCAGTAGAACACAAGCCGAATTCAAAAGGCTCTTCAACAAGAAGAACCTTTCTGAGGTAAGGGCGCAACCGGGCATACAAGATGTTTCCTTTTCTGAACATCTTTGACCGAGAACGCACTTCTTCTGGACCTACTAATGAAATATTCATAGGATCTCCAGTAATAGGAGTAACATTTTCAAGCCCAATATAATAAAATTCCCCTCCCTGCGACTGAGGCTCAGCAGCCGCTGTGGACTCTTTAACGACGTCGCCCAAAGGGACCATGTCGTACTTAGATGACTTCATTTCATTGTTCGTGTGAACATGAAGATTCGCGCGCCAGCGTCCAACCTCAATCAACTCTTGAAAAGAAACGATTCGTGTAAGCATTACCACCCCTCCTTTTCAAGAAAAGTAGTGGCATAGGTCACAACTTCATCTATTTCAGAGCCAGGCTTTGGGCGTCCAGATGCATCATAACCAATATTATCCAGTCGTATCATGCAGACTTTCTCCTCGCCCGATATGCGCTCACCTTTTCTTCTTTTTCTGGCAAATAATATTCCACTCCGGACATTAGCGCCGTAAGGAGAAAATGTTTCAGGCGGCAGATCAATTATAACCCGCGGGACGACATGTTTTCCAAGCCAATCTCGGACATATTTACACGAATCGGCGCTGAATATGCTTTCTGGCAGTACAATTCCCAATCGTCCTCCGGGGCGTAGAAACTCAACACATCGTTCCAAACCTATTATTTCTAACGGAACCTTCTTCCTCCCTTGAGCCAATTCAAAAGCGGCGAGCGCGCTAAATGCCTGCGCGCCTAAAATTGAACCAAAGGGGGGATTTGTCATCACTAAGTCGAAAGAGGACGCATCAAGATCGGGATAATTACGGAAGTCTAGTAATGCATCCGTGCATCTAATGTTCGAATGACCGTCCCCATGCAAGCGCATATCTGTCATGGCGACCCGTGTCATCCTGTCACTTTTCTCTATCCCATGAAGTTTTCCAAATGCAAATTCATGGAAGCCTTTTGAATCGTTATCGACGTTTTCTCGTACATAGGCTAATGCTTTTGTGAGGAAGTGTCCCGATCCGCAGAATGGGTCCAAAATGAGATCAGATTGCGTAGGTTGCATGATAGCAACGATTAGAGAGCACACCTGAGATGGTGTGAAATATTGTCCCATCCCTGCTCGCATCGATTTATTCAGCACTTTCTGAAATGCCCTCCCCTTGACATCTGTGTTAGAAGTACATAAAGCCAAGTCTTCAACTATTTGGAAACTCTTAACGAGAGCAGCAGTCGATAAAAAGATAGGAGTATCAAATACGCCTCGGGATCTTCTATATTCCGGAATCCGTAACTGGAACACACGGATGTCATAGTTACTAGCTTCTCTATATAGGGCTCTGAGGCAAGCGGCATATTCTTCGGCTGTGCCAAAATTTTGGGATTTAATTGGGCTAACAGGCAGTTTTTCGGCTTGCTCTTCGAGAAAGAACTTCAAATACAACAGTTTGCACAATTCCTCAAGAGCTGCATCTGAATGCAACCCATCGACGTCCCTCATTTCGCTGTGCATTTCGAAAAACAAGTCTTCAAGGCGGTCGCTGATCGGATTAAGGCTTACTGTGGAAAAATTTTCTTCTGTTTTCCCGCCTGTCATCTGCTCATAAATGATCGGCAGTTCTCCTCCTGCCGATATGCTATAATAATACTCAAGATCAGGAACAAGCTCGAATTGCTCATCACGGAATCTTCGCTTCAGCACCTCAAGTTCTTTAACCTGGGGATCATAAAGTACAAGGGTCCCAATAGTTTCTGTAGCAAGAGCAAATTTGACCGCTCCATCTCGGACAGCAGTATCTCCTTTAGCTTCATTGACGACTGCCAACAGGAAGGGGGCACCTTCATACACCTCAAAACAAAGGGCGTTATACGAATAGGACGATGAATTGCAACCAACAGTAAGCCATTTTGTCCTATCCCCAAAGAAGTCACTCTTGTAGAAATACTTCTCGGCGAGCAACTTCCGAAGATCACGCAATTCACTTGATACGTTTTCTGTATCCATGACAAGGAAAATATATTCTGCGACAACCGTCGTCAAGTATGTATGGAAAACTTTGCCACCAAAATTAGTAAGCGGTCACTGATTGATATTGACAGGTCCCATGGGACGCCTAAGACCGATGGAACGAATCGGCAACGGCGCTGGAGCGAGGACTCACGACTCATAAGGCATGGTCTCATGGATTGGACAACTAGGACACCGGGGACCGCAGGGAATGACACATTGGCCTCAGGAACTGATTGACCAACGCCGGAGACTCCTGGAAGCGCCGACGCAGGTCGCGCTTTTGGCACCCAAATAGTGCGCTCGACAGCAAGCAATAGCAATCGCCAGCAAACAATGTACGTATCCCTGAGAGCCGTGGGGAGCCTTTGACGTTTCAATCAACTTTTGGTCCTGTTTCGACCGAAGCTATATATTATCTCCCCCCCCGAAAGCCCAGCGTGCCTTTCGGACAAACTTTAGATATGGCCGTTGTTATCGGCCACGCTTGAGTCCGTGCCGGGTTTGGGAATCAGCGCATCATCAAAATGGATGATCACCTTGGTTGCGGCCAGCTTCTGTTGCAGGGTCGGCACGCAGATATCGGTGATGGCCTGTTTGCCGTCCAGGGCCATGGCGACCGCCAGACCGGCGGCCTGGCCGGTGAGAATGGCCGGTGGAATGACGCGCAAAACATCCCAGGCATAGCCATCGCCTGCGGCCGAGCGACCAGCCGTGATGATATTGTCGTAGCTCTTGTGCGTCAGCACGCGATACGGCACTTCGTAAAGGAAATCGCGCTGGTCAAAATCGCAGATGGCGCCGATGGAATCATCGAAGTGCCGATACTGGTCCGCGACCGTCAGGGTATAGTCGCCGTCAATGCGCCGCGTCGTGCGGAATTGCGCCATGGTCGGCAGCATCGCCACCTCGCGGCTCAAACGCTCCTGGTTCTTGAGCTTTGAGAACAGCAGCAGCTGGTTCTTGATCAAATAGTCATTGACGTCTTCCACCGTCGTCCCCGTGAAGAAGGGCATGCCCTCGGGATGCTTGCCGCCATAAAGATTGGCGCCACCGCCGCTGCAACCGCCAAAGGCCTTCTGGATGTTCTGCGCCTCAATCGCCGCCTTGCAGCTTTCCAGCGTCACCGTCTTGCCGACATAGGTGAAGAAGTTACGGCCCTGCACGGTGGGCACCCCGGCGCGGAACAGCACATCGGCATCGCCCGTGGTATCCACAATCATATCGGCGCCGTAGAATTCCCGACCGGACTTGCTTTCCAGGATGAGACCGCGGCAATGCGTGGCATCCATCACGGCATTGGCGACAATGCAGTCAAAGAAAATATTGATGCCCTCGCGCACCAGCAGGTCCGTCATCGCCAGCGCAAATATGTACGGCGAGTAGCGCGTGACGTAGCGCACATTGGTCTTGCCCTGCCCCGGCTCGCCATCACGCCATTCCTTGGGAATCGAGTCATAGCCGTACTTGATGGACAACTCCAAGAGCTCGTCAACCATGCCGTAGATGATCTTGGTGCCGCGGCCATTGCACATCGGCACAAAGTAGTTGATCAGGCCGATGGTCGCCAAGCCGCCCAGCAGCATCGTCTTCTCCACCAACAACACGCTCTTGCCTGAGCGCCGCGCCGCCAAGGCCGCAGCTACGCCGGCAACACCGCCACCGGCGACAATGACGTCGTAATGACCACGAACCGGTATCGTTTCCCTAAATGCCAAGCTTTCTTCCATGTCCAAATCGTGCCTTTCTTTGCTGTCTGTTTTCCCGGCGCGTCATCAATGCCTGTTCCGAAGCGACTCGCAAACACTCATTACTATACACCCCTCCACCAAGCGTTCAGCCGCAATGCCCCATGAAAAGCCGGGCGCTCTTTTCCGGTTGAAACATGCGAAGCTATGGACTTTATGGACACGATGGACTCCATAGACAACGTGGACGACAGCACCTGCCACCCTGCGCCCCTGTCCACCCTGTCCACCCTGTCCACTTTGTCCAATCAAGCGGCCATCTCCCGGCCGCGCTGCGGCTCTTGCCCCGCAGCGTCGCAGCGTGACATGACCCCGCAAACAGCGACAAGCAGTCAGTATCCCTGTCCACTTTGTCCACCCTACCGAGGAATAACCGATTACTACAAGCAGCCTAATAGCCGCAAGACACCGAAACCGAAACCGGGGCAAGCGGGGGAGCGCGAGGGTGAGGAAAAGGCCACCCTGCTCCTTTCTTCCGACTCGCAAAACCCATCTACGGAAACTGGCGCTGCCAGTCCGCCCAAGTGGTCGGATCGTGTCCGGTGATGATACTGACTCCTTCCGCTTGCAGCTGCTGCAAGCGTGCGATTGTCTGCCAGTATGGGCGCTGTTGTTCCTGCTCATTGCGCGGATGTTGTTTCAATGCCAGCTCCGTGTAGGCGGCATCGGCGGCCAGCAGGATTTTCCGGCCGTCCGCGAAAGAAAGGCACAGCGACTGATGTCCGGGCGTATGCCCATAGGTCGGCAGCAGCCGGATCATGCCGTCCCCAAACAAATCCAGCTCGCCGTCCTGAAGCAGCCATTGCTTGCGGGAATTGGCCTTGAGCAGCGCCTGCCCGGCGGGCGTCTCCGCCTCCTTTCGCTGCAAGTAGCACTTGACCTCCGGCAGCTCCGGCAGACCATCAACGTGGTCGCCATGAGCGTGAGAGAGAACGATATGCGTCACGCTCTCCGGCATGAAGCCGGCGCGTCTGAGCTGCGCCACCGCCCTTTCCTCCGGCGTCAGCAACACGACGTAATTGCCGTCCTGATCCGGCGGACTGGCCGGCAGCCGCTGGCCGGTGTCAAAGAGCACGCGACCTTGCGGGTGCTCAATCAGATAGAAGGGAATGGGCACAATCAACCGCTCGCCCACTGCGGCGCCGATCTCCAGCAAATGCCGCCAGGTCTTGATAAAACCACTTTGCAAACAGTGTAGTTTCATGTCAGTAAGCATCTGCGCGTGAAAAGGGATGAACAGGCGGCAATAGACAACGGAAAGACCGTTTTGACCAAGACTCACTATATGCGTCACTACTGGAAATGTAAGCGGTCACCCATTGATAATTGACCGGTCCAAGGGACGCTGAGACCGATGGAAAGAATTGCGGCGGCGTTGGGGCGAGGACTCACGACTCATAAGG
>JAAZKQ010000635.1 GCA_012799755.1 Lentisphaerota bacterium
GCAAGAGCCTGGGCGTCAGTGAGTAGGTGAGGGTATGGGCAGGATTTTTTCCCCACCGTTTATGTGGTAATTGTGTCTTTTTTATGGCTAAAAAAAGCTGACAAAAACGCTTGCGTCAAGCGAAAATTACCTGATTATCCCTTTGGGGAGACGGTCTTGAGCTATGCCTTTTACGCTCAGCGGAGAGAAAATAGCTGCTGCTGTTCAGCTGCTGACGGTCACGGGCGGCGGCACACGAGAGCAACCCGTTTGATCCCACACCGTGTATTCCGCGACTGAAACAGTCCGCTTCTCAAAACCAAGAAGTACCGTTTTTTTCAGAGGGTTCTGAGGTAATTGATGGCTCGGGTGATATCGCCAACGGGGTCTTGGCCGACTTCGCGCTCGATGGCGAAGTAGCCGTCGTAGCCGACGTCGCGGAGGTTTTGGACGTATTGCGGCCAATCAATCCAGCCGCTGCCGAGGGGCACTTCCAGGCGTTTGCCGTCAGGCTGCACGAGTGCGTCCTTGGCGTGGGTGTGGATGATGCGGTCGCCGAGGACCTTGACACCCTCCATGGGCTTGTATTCGGCGAAAGCCTGCTCTCGATCATAGGGCTTACCGGCCTGCTGCATGTATTTGGCCGGCCAGAGGATGAGATTGGCCGGATCGTAATTGACGCAGAGGGCGCTGCTGCCGACATCATTAATCATGTCCATGAGCACTTCCGGTGGTTCGGGACCGGTCTCCACCGCCAGGCGCGCGCCGACTTTTTCGCCGTGCTGACAGATTTCGCCGAAGGAGTCGGCAAAACGCTGCCATTTTGGGTCTTGGCGGCTGTGGGGAATGATGCCGCAGTGGCCCTGCCAGATGCCGCATTCCAGGTCGGCGGCGTACTGGAGAATCTCCTTGGCGTCGTCAATGTGCTGGCGGAGATTTTCGGGCAGGCCGAGATCAACTTCGCCGCCCCAGGCGCAAACGGCTGAGATTTCCAGGCCGAGGTCGCGCACATGACGGAGGAGCTGTTTGCGGCCGGCAGTATCAAGGTCGCGGTGAGAAAAGCCCTTGACGCAGGCCAGGTGCACGCCGGGCACTTCCATGCGGGCCGCAAAGGCCATGCCGTCGTAAATGCCCATTTTCAGGTTGTGGACCATGATCGCAATCTTCAAAGCAGCCATGCAAAAGACCTTTCTGTTACTGAGTTGAACCAAGTGTGCGGGGGAAAACGACGCACGTTGAGCAATATAACCCGGTGACGGCAGACTGAAAGAGAGCGGGAGGGAGGAATAGTAGCTGGGGGGAGGAATAGTAGCTGGGGGGTAAGTGGTCGCCCATTGATAATAGCCAATTTCTGTTGCCTTTGGTTTTCAGCGCCGAAGGCGCGACCTAAGATAGCCCAGGGCAAGCGCCCACAGGGCGCGCCGCCCTGGGTAAGGCCCACACCCGAAAAAAGCCCTGTAAGGGCGACCTAAAAACACCGCGTAGAGCGCAGGGCGCAAAGACGAGAAGCACCTTGCATGGGTTCCATTGCCTCTTTGGCCCCAGTCAGCTTTGCCGACTGGGGCCAAAGAGGCCGAGAAACACGAACATAAACGGCGCTTTACCCAGGGCGGCGCGCCGCCTTTGGCGGCGCTTTGCCCTGGGCTATCATAGCTCGCGCTTTCAGCGCTCAAATGCCAGGGAGAAGACATTTCTGTAATAGGCAGTCAAAACGACTGTGGGGACAGTGGGTATCAATGGGTGATCGGTTACAAAAAGTCGTAATCGGTCACCCATTGATATTCGCAGCACAGCCGGGAAACAGACGCGCTTGGTTCCGTAAAACAGCCAGGAAACAGATGCCTGTCCACAATGTCCACAATGTCC